>NZ_SOGI01000063.1:0-124261 GCF_004403385.1 Cryobacterium sp. TMT4-31 | reverse complement strand
CGCGGCCGGGGTGCGCGGCGCCGGTGCAGCAGCCGGGGTGCGTGGGGCCGTGGCGGCGGGAGCGGGCTCAGCCGGCGCATCCGTGCTGCCGCCGTCGACGCCGATGCGGCGTTCGAGACGTTCGACGCGGGCGAGGGCGCCGCGGGTGCTGTCGTCGGCGGCGGGGATGAGCACGCGCGCGATCATCAGCTCGAGGTGCAGGCGCGGCGAGGTGGCGCCCGTCATCTCGGTGAGGGCGGCGTTGAGGATGTCGGCGGTGCGGCTCAGCTCGGCGGGACCGAACTTGGACGCCTGCACGTGCATACGGTCGAGTTCGTCCTGCGGCACGCCGCGGAGCACGGCCGCGGCGGCGGCGGCGCTCGTGGCGGCAACGATGATGAGGTCGCGCATGCGCTCGAGCAGGTCTTCGACGAAGCGGCGGGGATCCTGACCGGTCTGGATGACGCGGTCGACGGCGTCGAACGCGGCCGAGGAGTTGCGGGCGGCGATGGAGTCGATGGCGTCGTCGAGCAGGGTCGCGTGGGTGTAGCCGAGCAGTGCCACGGCGCGCTCGTACTCGATCGCGTCGGTCTCGGAGCCGGCCATGAGCTGGTCGAGCAGCGAGAGGGTGTCGCGGGGCGAGCCGCCGCCGGCACGCACCACGAGCGGCAGCACGCCGGGCGCCACGGTCATGTTCTCGCTGTCGCAGAGCTGCTGCACGTAGTCGAGCATGGGCGCCGGCGGCACCAGCCGGAACGGGTAGTGGTGCGTGCGCGAACGGATGGTGCCGATGACCTTCTCGGGCTCGGTGGTGGCGAAGATGAACTTCACGTGTTCCGGCGGCTCTTCCACGATCTTCAGCAGCGCGTTGAAGCCCTGCGGGGTGACCATGTGCGCCTCGTCGAGGATGAAGATCTTGTAGCGGTCGCGGGCCGGCGCGAAGATAGCGCGTTCGCGGATGTCGCGGGCGTCGTCGACACCGTTGTGGCTGGCCGCGTCGATCTCGACCACATCGAGCGAGCCGCTGCCGTCGCGGGAGAGCTCAACGCAGCTGGGGCAGACGCCGCAGGGGGTGTCTGTGGGGCCCTCTGCACAGTTGAGGCAGCGGGCCAGGATGCGGGCGGATGTGGTCTTGCCACAGCCGCGCGGCCCGCTGAAGAGGTAGGCATGATTGACCCTGTTGGTGCGCAGGGCGGTCATGAGCGGATCGGTCACCTGGGACTGACCGATCATTTCGGCAAAAGTCTCTGGCCGGTAACGGCGATACAGGGCGGTAACCACGAGGTCAATCGTACTTGCTGCCACTGACACCCCGGGTGGATGGTGCACAGGGCGGCGGAGGCGCATCCGCCCGGCTCGGCCGGCGGTACCTAAAGGCGAGCGCGGCTGGGGCGAGCCCGCGCGGATCAGGAGTAGTAGAGGGCGACCGGGCGGCCGTCGATCTGGCGCACGTCGACCTTGGTGTCGTAGACCGCCTCGAGAACCTCCGGGCGCATGATCTCGGCCGCGGCGGCATCCGCCACGACCCGGCCATCGCGGATGGCGACGATGCGGTCGGAGTAGGTGGCGGCGAAGTTGATGTCGTGCAGCACCACGATGACACGTTTGCCGAGCTCGTCGGCCATTCGGCGCAGCAGCTTCATGATCTCGGTCATATGGCGCAGGTCGAGGTTGTTCAGCGGCTCGTCGAGCAAGATGTACTTGGTGTCCTGCGCGAGCACCATCGCGATGAACGCCCGCTGCCGTTGCCCGCCGGAGAGCTCGTCGAGGAACCGGTTGCGAAAGTCATCAAGCTCGAGGTAGTCGATGGCCCGGTCGACGTGGTCGCGGTCGGTGACCGTGAGTCGCCCCTTCGAGTGCGGGAAACGGCCGAACTCGACGAGGTCGTGCACGGTGAGGCGCGCGGCGATGTGGTTGTCCTGACGGAGCACGGCGAGGGTCTTCGCGAGGTCGCTCGACCGGGCGGTGGCCACGTCCGAACCGTCCACGGCGACGCTGCCCGCCTCGGGACGGATGAGGCGCCCCACGACACCGAAGAGGGTTGACTTGCCGGCACCGTTGGGGCCGATGAGCGCGGTCACCCCCTCAGCACCGAACGCGATGCTCACCTCATCGAGCACGGTGTGACCGTTGTAGCGCTTGCTGACGCCGTCGAGCACGATCATCGCGCCCCCTTTCGCAGAACCAGGTAGAGGAAGAAGAGCCCGCCGGCGAACTCGATGATCATCGAGAGGCTGCCGCCGAGGTTGAACACCTGCTCGAGCACGATCTGCCCGCCGAGCAGGCAGATCACCCCGATGAGCACGGCCGTCGGCAGCGTCCACACGTGGCGGAAGGTGCCGGCGTAGGAGTACGCGAGGTTAGCGACGATGAGGCCGAAGAACAGGATCGGCCCGACCAGAGCGGTCGACGCGGCGATCATCACCGACACGATGGTGAACAGCATCAGCAGAGTGCGCCGATGGTTCACCCCCAGTCCGACCGCCGCCGGCTCCCCCAGGGTCAACACATCGAGGATGCGCAGCAATGGCAGGACGGCGGCGCAGGCGAGCAGCACGACGGCGCCGGTGAGCAGCAACAGGGTCTCGTCGGGGCGGGTCAGCGACGCGAACATCGCGTCGGAGAGCACCTGGAAGTCCAGCGGGTCGAGCATCCGCTGCATCCACTCGGTGAAGCTGCGGAAAAAGGTGCCCAGCACAATGCCGACCAGCAGCATCAGGTGGATCGAGCGGCGTTTGCCGCCGAACAGCCAGGTGAACAGGAACACGCTGAACGCCACCATCACCACGACCTGTACGAGCCAGAGGGTGAGTGGGTCGGCGCCCAGGAACGACGCCGAGCCGAAGAAGAACACGATCACCGTGGAGATGAGCACGTAGAAGGCGTCGAACCCCATGATCGACGGGGTGAGGATGCGATTCTGTGTGATGGTGTGGAACACCACGGTGGACACGCCCACCGCGGTGGCGACGAGCAGCATGGCGAGCACGGTGAGGCTGCGGATCTTGACCGCGAAGGCCAACGAGCCGGGCACATCCGTGAAGAAATACACCGCGACCAGGGCGAGCGCCACGATCGCGAGCAGGGCCAACCGCAGCCCGGGGCGGGCCCAGAGCGGGCCGAGCCGGGCGGGCGCCGGCGTGCGGCCGGTGACGGCGTCAGTGAGCACGACCCCTCCTTCGCAGTAACAGCCAGAGGAACAGGGCGGCGCCGATGATGCCCACGATGACCGACAGCGGGATCTCGTAGGGGAAGCGCACCACCCGGGCGACGATGTCGCAGGCGATCACGAACACGGCGCCGAGGCCGGCGATCCACGGGATGGACCGACGCGCGTTGTCGCCGATGATGAGGCTGACCACATTGGGCACCACCAGGCCGAGGAACGGGATCACCCCGGAGGTCACGAGGACCGACGCCGTGATGAGGGCGACGATGACCATGCCCACGGCCACGACGCGGCGGTAGTTGAGGCCGAGGTTGGTGGCGAAGTCCTCGCCCATGCCGATGACGCTGAACCGGTCCGCGGCGAACCAGGCCACGACCACCATGGCCCCGGCGATCCAGACGAACTCGTAGCGGCCCTGCATCACCGAGGCGAAACTGCCCTGTGACCACTGCCCGAGCGACTGGAGCAGGTCGAGCCGATACGCGAAGAACACCGTGACCGACCCGACGATGCCGCCGAGCATGATGCCCACCAACGGCACGAGCACCAGCTGGCGCACGGGCACCGCGCGCACGACCCTCAGGAACACCCAGGTGCCCAGCAGCCCGAACACCGCGGCGACGGCCATCTTGCCGACCACCGCCATCCCGGGCCAGAAAACGGTGCTGATCAGCATTCCGAGTGTGGCGAATTCGGTGACCCCGGTGGTGCCGGGCTCGACGAACCGGTTGCGCACCAGCATCTGCATGATCAGGCCGGCGATGCCCAGGGACGCGCCGGCCAGGAGAACGGCGACGGTGCGTGGGATGCGGCTGGTCACCAGGAGGAACGCCGCACTGCTGTCGGGCCCGCCGGTGAGCAGCGCAAGCGGCGAGACATCGGAGACCCCGATGAACAGGCTCGCGCTCGCAAGGATCACGAGGATGGTGCCAATGAGCACCCCCACCCCGGTGCGCCGCGGACGGGCGGGCACCGGGGTGGGGGTGCGACGGGTGAGGAGGTCGGTCACAGTGTGCGGGCGATCCCGGGGGTCACTCGGCGATCTGCAGGACGTCGTCGATCATCAGCTGCGTGGTGGTGATGCCGCCGAACACGATGTACCAGGCGGTGGGGTCGAGGTAGACGATCTGGTCTTGCTGCGCGGCGGTGGTCTGCTTGACGATCGGGTTGTCGAGAACGGTCGCGGCCGCCTGGGCGTCCTCGGTGCCGGTCGCGGCGTCACGGTCCACGACCCAGAGGTAGTCGGGGTTCTGCTCGAGCAGGAACTCGAACGAGACCGGCTCACCGTGGGTGGCCGCCTCGATCTCTTCGACGACGGGCGTGACGCCGAACACGTCGTAGATCAGCCCGCCGCGGGCGTTGCGCCCGGTGGCGTCGGCGCCGGCGGGGGCCATGGCGTTGAGCTTGCCGCCGGAGACCATCAGGCCCAGGCCGGTGCCGGCATCCGCCGTCACGGCCTGTGCGTCGTCGATACCGGCCTCGAGGTCGGCCAGGGCGGCCGCGGCCTCGTCCTGAGCGCCGAGCACCTCACCGAGGAACTCGGTGTTGCGCTCGAGAGTCTCGAGGAACGAGCCGCTGATGCTCAGGTCGACGGTGGGCGCGATCGCGCTGAGGTCTTCGTAGAGCGCCGCCGAGCGGCCGCCGATGACGATGAGGTCGGGCTGCTCTGCCTCGATCGCGATGAGGTCGGCCTCGAAGAGTGTGCCCGCGTTGAATGCTTCGCTGGTCAGGTGCTCCCGCAGGTAGTCGGGCACCGAGTCCAGCGGGGCGCCGGAGATCTCGCCGCCGAGGGCTCCGATGGTGTCGAGGCTGGCCATGTCGAACACCACGATGTTCTGGGGGTTGGTGGGCACCTCGACCGTGGTCGCCTCGTACTGCGGGTCTTCGCCTTCGCCGGCGATATTGCGGTCCCACGAGAACGACACCGTCGTGGCCGCGGGGGTTGCGGCGGTGCCGGCAGTGCCGGCGTCGGCCTCGGTTGACGCGCAACCGCCGAGGATCAGCGCGGAGGCCAGGGCGAACGAGAGGGTCGCGAGAGGGCGGGTGAGGGACATCGGCGGGGCCTCCTGGGGCACTTAGGTTAGGCAATCCTTACTGGACCTTGGTTAGGGTAACCTAAGCACTCCGGGATTGTCCAATGCGCACCCATGGCGCCGGGCCTTCCGGACCCGCCGAGCACGCGAGGCGGCGCAACTGTGCCCGAATCGGACAATTGCGCCCGGCGTACCGGGTGCAATTGTCCGCTCGGGGAACAGTTGGGCGGGCTAGAAGTCGGTGTGGCCGAGGTCGGGGCGGGGGACGAAGTGGGCGAGGGTGCTCTCGGTGCCGTGCAGGCAGAGGATGACCAGCTCGTTGTCGGCCCGCAGCACCGGACCGGGCACGTAGAGGGTGGTCTGCGGTCCACGGTCCCAGAACCGGCCGAGGTTGAACCCGTTGATCCAGACCTGGCCCTTGCCCCAGCCGGCGGTGCTGAGGAACAGGTCCTTGCCGGGCTCGGCGGTGAACCGGCCGCGCACGAACGCGGGACCGCTGAGCGAGCCGGAACCGGCGAGGTCGAGGGCGAAGCGGGCGCTGCCGGATGCGACGAACCCGTCGACGTCGAGCGGCAGCACCTGCCAGTCGGCCAGGGTGACACCGTCGAGGGTGGCCGGGCCGATCAGGCCCTTGTCCTCGCCGATGCGTGGGCCGTAGTTGACCCTGCCCTGGTCCTCCACGAGCAGGTCGAGGCGCTCCCCCGGCGGTAAGCCGATCGAGCGGTCATGGTGGTCGCGCTGCAGCACACCGACGGGGTCGCCGTCGACGAAAACCTGGGCGCGGTCGCGCACCTCGCCGAAGGACAGCACGCGGGCACCCGGAGTCAACCGGCTGCGGTACAGGGCGAACCCGGTGTACTGGCCGAGGGCATCCATGCTGGGCAGCCCGGCGGTCGGAGCGGCGCTTATGTCGGCCAGCTCGGGTAACGCGTCCCACAGCGAAACGAACTCGTCGAGGGCGACCTCGAAGGCCGGCGCGGGCGCGGCCGGGGCCGGCAACGACCCGGTCACCGGCGCGTACTTGGCGAGCACCTCGCGGAAGGCGAGGTACTTGGCTGTGACCTCACCGCTCTCCGAGAGGGGCGCGTCGTAGTCGTAAGAAGTGACCGTGGGCTGGAAGACACCCTTGTCGTTGGCGCCGTTGGTGAAGCCGAAGTTGGTGCCGCCGGTGAACATGTACAGCGACACACTGGCGCCGGTGGCGAGCAGGTCGTCGAGCTCGCGGGCGGAGTCCTCCGCGGAAGTGGTGTGGTGGTGCGCACCCCAGTGGTCGAACCAGCCGTTCCAGAACTCGGCGCACATCAGCGGTCCGGTCGGCTGGTGGCGGCGGAGCACGGCCAGGCGCTCGGTAGCGCGGGAGCCGAACGAGCCGGTTTT
Source organism: Cryobacterium sp. TMT4-31 (assembly GCF_004403385.1). Taxonomy (NCBI): domain Bacteria; kingdom Bacillati; phylum Actinomycetota; class Actinomycetes; order Micrococcales; family Microbacteriaceae; genus Cryobacterium; species Cryobacterium sp. TMT4-31. The sequence goes on along the minus strand of NZ_SOGI01000063.1, from coordinate 117,703 downwards.
GTGCAACTCGGGCAGGCTGCCGTCGGAGAGCATCTGGTCGGTGGGCTGGTCGATGGTAGTCAGCGGCACCGTGATGCCGCCGGCCCGGTTGAGCTCGACGAGCGCGCGCAGGTAATCCTTGTCGTCGCCGTAGGCGCCGTACTCGTTCTCGATCTGCACCAGGATGACCGGGCCGCCCCGGTCGATCTGCCGGGACGCCACGATCGGCAGCAGCTGCTCGAAGTACTCGGCCACGGCCGCCATATAGAGCGGCTCGTTCCGCCGCACCCCCACGGCCGGGTCGGTGAACAGCCAGCCGGGCAGGCCGCCGTTGTCCCACTCGGCGCAGATGAACGGGCCGGGCCGCACGATGGCGTACATGCCCTCGGCGGCGATCAGGTCGAGAAAACGGGCCAGGTCGAGCTGGCCCTCGGTGTCGAAACCGCCACGAGCCGGCGAGTGCGCGTTCCAGGCCACGTAGGTCTCGATGGTGTTCAGGCCCATCAGGCGGGCCTTGTGGATGCGGTCGGCCCAGTGATCCGGGTGCACCCTGAAATAGTGGATGGCCCCGGCGAGCACCCGGAACGGCTCACCGTTGAGGAGGAAGTGCTCGTCGCCGATCTCGAACGCGCCCATGATCAGGCCGCCGTTCGGGCGCGGCCGAGCACGGCGACGCCGGTGGCCGGGAGGGTGAGCGAGTCCGCGGCGAGGGTGCTGCCGCCGAGGTCGACGGCCACGAGCGTGCCATCGGCCTTGCCCAGCGGCACGGTCACGGCCTTGTCGGAGTGGTTGATGTAGAAGAGATAGTCCATGTCGTCGGACTGGCGCACGGCGAGCTGCACGATGCCGTGCGCGTCTCTCGGCAGCGGCGAGACGATGTGGGCGGCGGCGGCGAACCGGCCGACCAAAGCCACCAACGCGTCGGGGTCGAGGACCGTGGCGACGAAGCTGGCCCGGCCGCCGGACTCGGTCGAGACCACGCGGCTGGTCACCGCCGGCACACCGGGGAACGGGCCGTCCTGGAAGCGGGCGAGCACCTGGACATCGGAGGCCACGGTGACGTCGTGGGTGAGCAGCGACCCGGTTGACCCGGCCGGCAGGTCGCCGGACAGGCCGACGGTCTGGCCCGGCTGCAGGCCGCCGAACTCCTCGGCGCGCACGCCGAGCAGCTCGCGGAACGCGCCGGGGTAACCGCCGGGGTGGATGTGGTCGTCGGCGTCGGCAATGCCGGAGAACACGCCGACCACCAGGTGGCCGCCGGTGCGGGCGTAGTCGGCCAGGGCATCCGCCAGCGGCTGCGGCACTATGTAGAGCATCGGCGCGATGACGAGGTCGTACCCGGCGAGGCCGTGACCGTTCAGCACCGACCGGGCCGGCACAATGTCGGCCTGCAGGCCATTGGTGAGCGCGGCGGTGTACCAGGCCATGGCCTCGGCCTTGTAGCGCAGCAGCTCGGTGGGGTGCGAGTCGAGTTCGGAGGCCCACCAGGAGTCCCAGTCGAAGAGGATTCCGATGCGGGCCTGCTTGGTGCGGCTGCCGGCGACCTCTGCCAGGGAAGCGAGTTCGCCGCCGAAGCGGGTGACGCTCCGGAACACCGAGCTGTTCTCCCCCGCGTGCGGGAGCATCGCGGAGTGGAACTTCTCGGCGCCGGCCAAGGACTGGCGCCACTGGAAGAAGCAGATCGCGTCGGCGCCGTGGGCCAGGTGGGTGAGGCTGTCCCGGCGCAGCTGGCCGGGGGTTTTGGCCTGGTTCACCGGCTGCCAGTTGACGGCGCTGGTGGAGTGCTCCATCAGGAACCACGGCGCCCGGCCGGATATCTGGCCGGTGAGGTTGGCCGAGAACGACAGCTCCTCGAACGCGGCGGGGTCGGCCACGAGCAGGTAGTGGTCGTTGGAGACCAGGTCGATCTCGCCGGCCCAGTCGGCGTAATCCATGCCGCGGGACTCGCCCATCACCATGAAGTTGGTGGTGATCGGCACGTCGGGCGTGATCTGGCGCAGGATCTCCCGCTCGGCGACGAGGTAGCCCTTGAGGGCGTCGCTCGAGAACCGGGCGAAGTCGAGCTGCTGGGTGGGGTTCGGATGCGTCGCGGCCAGCCGCGGCGGCAGGATCTGGTTCCAGGAGGTGTAGTTCTGCGACCAGAAGGCGGTGCCCCAGGCCCGGTTGAGTTCGGTGAGAGTGCCGTAGCGGGCCTCGAGCCAGGCGCGGAACGCCGCTGCCGCGTCGTCCGAGAAGTCGTAGACGTTGTGGCAGCCGAGCTCGTTGCTGATGTGCCACATCGACAGGGCCGGGTGGTTGGCGTAGCGCTCGGCCATTTTCTCGACCAGGGCCAGCGCGTAGCGGCGGAACACCGGTGAGGTGGGGCGCCACTGCTGGCGGCCGCCGGGCCAGATGGTTTCGCCGACCCGGTTCACCGGCAGCACCTCCGGGTGCAGCTCGGTGAGCCACGGCGGCGGGCTGGCGGTGGCGGTGGCCAGGTCGACGGCGATGCCGTTGGCGTGCAGCAGATCGATGGCGCGGTCGAGCCAACCGAAATCCCAGCTGTCCGGGGTGGGCTGCAGCAGCGCCCAGGAGAAGATGCCGACGCTGACGATGTTGACACCGGCCTCGCGCATCAGGCGCATGTCTTCGGCCCAGACCTCTTCGGGCCACTGTTCGGGGTTGTAGTCGGCGCCGTAGCCGATGCGGGCGGCGTCGGCGGGCAGGCTCTCGGTGCCGTCGGCGAGGGTGTGCGCCTCGGGCCAGCGCACCCAGCGATGCTCGTTGGTCGAGACCGTGCTCACGGCGCTCATGCTGCAGCCTTGGCGGCCAGACGCACGATCGACCAGGACAGCGCGGGCAGCACGACCGTGGCGGCGGTGCCGTCGTCGGCCAGTGTCACGTCCGTCAAGTCGACCGGGTGCACGGTGTCTTGATGATCAACAGTGTTGGTGGCGAACCGGTCCCCACCCTCCGGCGCGAACAGGCTCTGCGCTGAGAGCACCGAGTCGGCGGGGGCGCCGGCCAGGTCTACCTCGAGGGTGAGCGGGTCGGAGCTGGAACGGTTGACAAGGAACAAGACGATCTCCTCGTCGGTAGCGGTCACCGCGGCATCCGATAGGTCGACGGTGCCGTGTTCCCTGGTGTCGTAGGTGTCGGAGTGGATGGTGGCGGCCAGCACGTCGCCGTGGGCGGCGGTTGCGGTGAGGGCGAACGGGAAGAAGGTGGTCTGGCGCCAGGCCGGACCGTTGGGCTCGGAACGGATCGGCGCGATGACGTTCACGAGCTGGGCGAGGTTGGCCATGCTGACCCGATCGCTGTTCCGCAGCAGGGAGATCAGCAGGGACCCCACCACCACGGCGTCGCTGACGTTGTATTCGTCCTCGATCAGGCGCGGCTGCGTGTTCCAGTCGCCGGTGAACAGGGGTTCCTTGTCGACCTCGTTGAACCGGGTCTGGTACCAGACGTTCCACTCGTCGACGCTGATGCCGATGGATTTGTCGAGGCCCTGCGCCACGGTGACCTCGTCGATGATGTGGGCGACGTCGCCGATGAAGCGGTCAAGGCCCACGCCGGAGGCGAGGAAACTGCCGAGGTCGCCGGGCTTTTCCTCGTAATAGGCGTGCAGGGAGATGTGGTCGACGAGCTCCGCGGTGTGCTCGAGAACGGTGCGTTCCCAGCTGCCGAAGGTGGGCATCTCGGCGTTGGAGCTGCCGGCGACGACGAGTTCGATGGTGGGGTCGACCCACTTCATCACGCGGGCGGTTTCGGCGGCGAGGCGGCCGTATTCCTCTGCGGTCTTGTGGCCGATCTGCCAGGGGCCGTCCATCTCATTGCCCAGGCACCAGACGCGGATGCCGAACGGTTCGGTGCGGCCGTTGGCCTGGCGCTGGCCGCTGAGCGCGGTGCCGGCCGGGTGGTTGGAGTATTCGAGCAGGGCGGCGGCCTCGGTGATGCCCCGGGTGCCCAGGTTCACGGCCTGCATGATCTCGACGCCGGCGCTCTCGGCCCAGTCGGCGAATTCGTGCAGGCCAACCTCGTTGGTCTCCACGGAGTGCCAGGCCACGTCCAGGCGCGTGGGGCGGTCGGGTCCGACGCTGTCTTCCCAGCGGAAACCCGATACGAAGTTGCCGCCCGGGTAGCGGATCAGGCTGGGGTTCAGCTCACGCACGAGGTCCAGCACGTCTTGGCGGAAGCCATCCGCGGTCGCGGTGGGGTGCCCGGGTTCGTAGATACCCGTGTACACCGAACGGCCCATGTGCTCGACGAACGAACCGAAGAGCCGGGGTGAGACGGGGGCCACGATGTCGTCGCGGGAGATGCTGAGCCGGGCGTGAAACACGAAGGAGATCCTCTGGTTGGAAGCTGATGGTGCGCAAAGGGTGGGCCGTCCGGTCGGACGGGCCCACCCTGTGCCGCTGCGTTACTCGGTGACCGTGAAGCCCTGCTCGTTGCCGTAAGCGACGATGGCCTTCTGCCAGTCGGTCAGGCCCGTGTTGAGGTCGGACTTGTCGGCGTAGGACTGGCCGACGGTGTCGGAGAAGATGCTGTTCGAGTAGACCTGGAACGGCAGGTAGCTCCAGCCTTCGACGACGTCCTTGGCGGACTGGACGAGGACCTCGTTGATCTTCTGGCCGCCGAAGTACTCGCTCTCGGCGCCGAGGAACTCCTCGGACTCGAGGTCGGCGACGGTGGAGGGGAAGCCGCCGGCGTCGATGGAGATCTGGGTGCCTTCACCGGAGTTCATGAACTCGACGAAGCCGGCCGCGGCGAGCTTGTTCTTGCTCTGGGCGAGCACGGCGTCGCCGCCGCCACCGTTCTCGGCGCTGGCGGTGTCGCCGGCCTCATAGACGGGCAGCGGGGCCACACGCCAGTTTCCGGAGGCTTCCGGCACGCCGGATTCCAGGTTGCCGGGCATCCAGGCGCCGATGTTGAGGGTGGCGATGGTGCCGTCGCCCAGACCCCGGTACCACTCGTCGCTCCAGCTGGTGGTCGGTGCGATGAGGTCCTTCTCGATCAGCTGGTTCCAGGTGTCGGCGAACTTCTTCGACCCCTCGTCCTGCAGGTTGATCTCGACGTTCGTGGAGTCGGTGGTGGTGAACGGCTGGCCGCCGGCCTGCCAGATCATGCTGGTGGCGAAGCCCGCGTCGCCGGTGTCGTTGGTGATGTAGGCGTTCGGGTTGGCCGCGTGGAGTTTCTCGGCGGTGGCGATGTACTCGTCCCAGGTGGTGGGCACGGTCAGGCCGTACTGGTCGAACACGGCCTGGTTGTAGAACATGGCCATGGGGCCGGAGTCCTGTGGCAGGGCGTAGACGCCGCCGTCGAGGTTCACCGATCCCCAGGTGCTGGCGGTGTACTGGTCCTCGAGGGAGTCCAGACCGAAGTCGCTCAGGTCGACGAGGGCCTCGGAGAGAGCGAACTGCGGCAGCGCGTAGTACTCGATCTGGGCCACGTCGGGTGCGCCGGAGCCGGCCTTGATGGCGTTCTGCAGCTTGATGTACTGGTCGTTGCCGGTGCCGGCGTTGACCACGTCGACCGTGACGTTGGGGTACTTCTTTTCGAATGCGGTGGCGATGTCTTCCACGGCCGGGGCCCAGGCCCAGACGGTGAGGGTGGTCTCCTCCTGCAGAGCGGCCTCGATGTCGGCGGCGGTGCCGGTCTCGGCTCCGCCTCCGCCGGTGGAGGCGCAGGCGGCCAGGGAGACGCTCAGGGCGAGTCCGGTGGCGACGGCGAGTGCGGTGCGGCGCAGGCGCGTGTTGCTGTGTGGTGCTTTCATTGGGGTGCCTTTCACTTCCTTGTAAACGGATGTTCGGTGCTGCGGATGACGGATGGTGCGGGGGTGGAACGGTAGTGGGGCTACGACTTGACGGAGCCGGCGGCGAGGCCGGACTGCCAGTAGCGCTGAAGGAACAGGAACGCCACGACGATCGGCACGATCGTGAGCAGCGACCCGGTGATGACGAGGTTGTAGATGACGTCGCCGCCCACGGTCTGGGCCTGCATGTTCCACTGCTTCAGGCCCACGGTCAGCGGGTACCAGGTGGGTTCGCTGAGCATGATCAGGGGCAGGAAGTAGTTGTTCCAGGTGGCCACGAGGGTGAACAGGAGCACCGTGACGAGGCCGGGAGCCAGCAGCTTGAGCGAGATGGTGAAGAAGGTGCGGAACTCGCCCGAACCATCCATTCGCGCGGCCTCGAGAACCTCGGTGGGCACCGCGTCCATGGCGTAGGTCCAGATCAGGTAGAGGCCGAACGGGCTGATCAGCGAGGGCAGGATGACCGCCCACGGGGTGTTGGTGAGGCCCATCTGACTGAACATGAGGAAGGTCGGCACCGCCAGGGCCGTGCCGGGGATGGCCACGGCGCCGAGCACGACCGCGAAGACGGCCTTCTTGCCGGGGAAGTTGAACTTGGCCAGGCCGTAGCCGCCGAGCGCCGCGAGGAAGGTGGCGCCGCCGGCGCCGACGACGACGTAGAGCACCGTGTTGCCGAACCAGCGCACGAAGACGCCGTCGTTGTAGGTGAGGGTGGCGACGATGTTGTCCCAGAGGGCGAAGTCGCCCGAGAACCAGAGGCCGAACGAGTTGAGCAGCTCGGCCTGGGTCTTGGTGGAGTTCACGAACAGCCAGAACAGGGGCAGCAGGCTGTAGATCAGCAGGGCGCCCATGATGATGGTGAGAATGATGGACTTCTTGGTGTGCAGGCCCTGGGTGGACTTGCCGGCCTTCTTCTCGCTGGTGTAGCGGGACATCCGCGGGGCTTTCGCCCGTGCGGCGGGGGCGTGGGTCTGGTCAGTCGTCGACATGTCAGGCCTCCTTCCTGGAACCGGAGTTCTGCACGATGTAGGCGATCACGGCGGTGATGAGGCCGACGATGATCGCGATGGTGGCCGAGTAGTTGTACTGCTGACCCGAGAACGACAGGTTGTAGGCGTACATGTTCGGCGAGAAATAGGTGGAGATGGTGTTGGGTGCCAGAGACTGCAGGATGCTGGGCTCGTTGAACAGCTGGAAGCTACCGATCACGCTGAAGATGCCGCCGATGACGATGGCGGGGCGGAGCGCCGGCATCTTGATGCTGCGGATGATGCGGAACGCGTTGGCGCCGTCGAGCGAGGCGGCCTCGTAGAGATCGGTGGGGATCACTCGGAGGGCGGCGTAGAACAGGATCATGTTGTAGCCGATGAATTCCCAGGTGACGATGTTGCCGATCGCGGCGAGCACCCAGGTGTTGCCCAGCGGGTTGGGGATGGCGATCGAGAAGAACTCATTGAGATTGCCGACCAGGCCGAACTTGGTGCCGTACATGAAGCCCCACATGAGCGTTGCGACCACGGCGGGAACCGCGTACGGCAGGAAGATCGCGATGCGGAAGAAGCTGGACAGGTGCAGGCGGGCACTGTCGATGGCGAGGGCGGCGAAGAGTGCGATGCCGAGCATGATCGGCACCTGCACGACGAAGAACAGGGTGACCCGGCCCATCGACTCCCAGAACTTGGGATCGGTGAGCGCCTGGCCGTAGTTCTCGAAGCCGACGAAGGAGTTGCCGCCGACGAGCTGGTCCTTGAAGAAGGACAGGTAAATCGAGTACAGCACCGGGGCGATCAGCACGAGGGCGAAAACGATCATGAACGGGCCGATGAACTTCCAGCCGGTCCAGTCGCGCTTCTGCACGTGGGGCTTGGGCTTGCGGCGGTTCGGCTGGGCCCGTGCACTGCGTGTCTGGCCACTGGGGGGGAGTGTTGACAGCGTCGTCATGCCTTTTTCTCTGACTCGGTATGGTGATGCAACGGACGGTGAATCTGACGGCATGTTTACGTAAACATGACGTGTAAGCACGCTAGCATGTTTACGTAAACATACGGAGATCTTTTTTCGGGACCGGGGAGGGCACGTGGCAACGGCGAGCACGACAGACAGTTCTTCGGCCGCTCCCACGGCCCGCGCGCAGCGCCTGCCGTCGATGGCGGATGTGGCGGCGCTGGCCGGCGTCTCCTCCCAGACCGTCTCCCGGGTGGTGAACGGTCGCAGCAACGTCGACGCCGACACCCGCGACCGGGTGCTCGCCGCCATGGACGAGATCGGCTACCGGCCCAACAGCGCCGCCCGCGCGCTGAAGTCGGGCAAGTTCAGCACCATCGGCGTGATCATGTTCGGCCTGTCCAGCTTCGGCAACATGCGCACCCTCGACGCTGTTGCCACGGCCTCCGCCGAGGCCGGCTACTCGATCACCCTGATCCCGGTGGCGCTGCCCACCCAGGGCGCCGTCGCCGGCGCTGTGAACCGGCTCGCCGAGCAGGCCGTGGACGGCATCGTGATCATTATGGAAGCGCACATCCTGGACCGGATCGACGTGACCGTGCCGACCGGGCTGCCCGTCGTGATCGTCGATTCCGATGCCGGCGAACGCTACACGGTGGTCGACACCGACCAGACCGAGGGTGCTCGGCTGGCCACCCAGCACCTGCTCGACCTCGGGCACCGCACGGTCTGGCACATCGCCGGGCCGGAGTCGTCGTTCTCGGCCGGGCGCCGCACGGCATCCTGGCGGGCCACGTTGAAGGCGGCCGGCGCCCCGGTGCCGCCCGTGCTCGAGGGCGACTGGAGCGCGCAGAGCGGCTACCGGCACGGGGTGGCGCTGGCCGCCGACCCGTCGGTGACGGCGATTTTCGCCTCCAACGACCAGATGGCCCTCGGCGTGATGCGGGCGATGCACGAGGCCGGCCGCTCGGTTCCGGCTGGCGTGAGCGTGGTCGGCTTCGACGATATGCGCGAGGCGGATGCCTTCTGGCCGCCGCTGACCACCGTGCACCAGGACTTCGGCCAAGTGGGGCGGCTCTGCATCGAGAAGCTGCTGCGCCAGATCGACTCCCCCGCGGCCGTAGGCCCCGGTACGACAATCGTGCCCACGCACCTCGTCGTGCGGGCGAGCACCGCGCCACCGCCCCGCTAGGCACCCGGCCCGGGGGTCCCGGGCGGCCGCGCGCCCGCAAAGGCGGAGTTTTGCGGGGCACGCCGCGCCACGGGCCGGCGGATGCGGCGGGTCCGCAATTTCTCCACCCGCTACCTCCTCTACGAGGGGCTCGGTCGCCGGGTGTTGCGGCTCACGCAGCGCCACATTCTCGACGAGTGGGAGACCACGTTCCTCGTGATCAAGCGCGTCGTCGAGGATGCTCAGCGGGAGCAACAGAGGCGACACGAGCGCCCGCTGGAGTGACGGGAGGATACCCCCCATTGTGGGGTATCCGCTACCCCCTCCAACGTTGCTGCGTAAAGTCCCGCACCCCTTAAATAGACGGCAAAATCAGCGATTCGTCACGGAAAAAACTTAATTTCGCGGGTTCTCTCAGAGTGCTTGTAATCGCGGCTCGCAAGACAAAGGATATTCCCGAACACGACACTGACGTCGATGCCGGGCGTCGTGCACACCCCGATCTATCTAGGAGAGTCATGTCGAATACATACCCAGCATCCGTCCCGGGAAACCCCGACCTGGACACCAGCACGGCGTCCGACAGCGGAGCCGGCCCCGATGCCAAAGAACGCGCCACCGAGGTGAAGGACACCTCGGTCGCCGCTGGCCAGCACGTCGCCGGCATCGCCAAGGACGAGTTGCACAAGGTCGGCAGCGAGACCAAGCAGCAAGCCAAGGACCTCTATCGCCAGACGCAGGGCGAACTCGCCGACCAGGCGGCCGCACAACAGAAGCGGGTCGCCGCCGGTCTCCGTTCCCTGGGCGACGAGCTGGGTGCGATGGCCGATAAGTCCGATACTCAGGGTGTAGCCAGCGATATCGCCCACCAGGCCGCCTCGCGTGCTGCCGGAATCGCCGACTGGCTCGACCAGCGCGACCCGGGCGCCCTCCTCGACGAGGTCAAGGGCTACGCCCGGCGCAGCCCCGGCATGTTCATCGGCATCGCCGCCGTCGCCGGTGTAGTGGCCGGTCGCCTGACCCGCTCGGTCATCGCCGAGGCCAAGGACTCCTCCGAGACCGCCTCGACGGGCAGCAGTACCCCGGCCACCGCGCCCACCGGCGTCGGAACCGAGTTCGGCACCGGCGCCACCACCGGAATCGACACGGCCTTCGACACCCCCACCACGCCCACCGGCACCGCCACCGGCGTAGGCACCCCGCTCACGGCGGAGTACCCGAATTACACGGAGAACCGCAATGACTGACATGCCCACGCCTTCTGAACGCAAGGCCGAAGAGACCTCGCTGGGCGATCTGCTCAGTGAGGTGACACGCGACGTGTCTACTCTCATGCGCCAGGAGGTCGAACTGGCCAAGGCCGAGTTACGGCAGTCGGCCACTCGCGCCGGCAAAGGAGCCGGACTGCTCGGCGGAGCCGGCTATGCCGCCCACCTGACGGTGTTGTTCCTGTCGTTCGCGGCCTGGTGGGGGCTCGGACACGTCATCGACATCGCCTGGGCGGCCGTGATCGTTGCCGTCGTCTGGGGCATCGTGGCCGCCGTGCTCTACTCGCGCGGGCGCAAAGAGATGAAGACCATCACGGGAGCGCCCAAGACAGTCGATTCCCTGAAGCAGATTCCTGACGCACTAAAACGAAATGAGGAAAACCGATGAGCACCTATGACGAATCCAGCACCGACCCCGAGGTTCTTCGGAGCCAAATCGAAGACACCCGACGGGGCCTCGGCGCCGATGTCGACGCCCTTGCCGACAAGGTAACGCCCAGCAAGATCATGGACCGCCAGAAGGACAAGGTGCGGGGCGTGTTCAGCTCGGCCAAGGACAAGGTCATGGGCACCGCTTCCGACCTGGGCGGTTCGGTGAGCGGAGCGACCGGTAACGTATCGGGCGCCGCTCACGACGCGGCCTCCCAGGTCAAGGGCAACCCGCTGGCGGTGGGTCTCATCGCATTCGGCGTGGGTTGGCTCGCGTCGTCTCTCCTGCCCGCCAGCACCGTCGAGAAGAAGGTCGCGGCGAACGTGAAGGAGGCCGCTGAGCCACTGACCCAGGAGGTCACCGACGCGGCGAAGCAGATGGGCGAGAACCTCAAGCAGCCCCTCGCCGACGCCGCCGATGCTGTCAAGGGCACGGCCACGGATGCCGCCGACACCGTCAAGTCCGAGACGGGGTCGTCCGCTGACGAGGTGCGCGACACCGCCAAGCACGCCGGGCAGGGCACCGTCGGCTGACGGAGTCACCCGCACCAACCGCTAGATGATCACGAGGAGTAGTACCGGTGGCCCGCAACGACGCCCGTAGCAAGAGGAACAGCGCTCCCTCGCCCGACGATCCACGCAAGCCGGATTCGCCGGGCGAGGTGAAGAAGCCGTCCTGGAAGTACGCGATGCGCAAGACCATGCGCGAATTCACCGCCGACCAATGCACCGACATCGCCGCGTCGCTGACGTACTACGCGGTGCTGGCGTTGTTCCCGGCGCTGATCGCGTTGATCTCTCTGCTGGGCGTGTTCGGTCAGGGCGAGCGGTCCACCGACACCATCCTCGACCTCGTCAACGAGGTCGCCCCCGGCGGCACGGCCGACGTACTGCGCGAACCGCTCGAACAGTTCAGCTCGTCACCGGCCGCCGGGTTCGCCCTGGTCTTCGGCATCGTGCTGGCCATCTGGTCGGCATCCGGCTACGTCGGCGCGTTCAGCCGGGCCATGAACCGGATCTACGAGATCGAGGAGGGCCGGCCGTTCTGGAAGCTGCGCCCGATGCAGCTGGTGGTGACCATCGTCACCATCCTGCTGATCCTCATCATGGTCGTGGTCCTGATCGTGTCGGGGCCCGTCACCGATGCCGTCAGCAGTGCCCTGGGCCTCGGCGAAACCGTGCAGATAGTGTGGTCCATCCTCAAGTGGCCGATCCTGGCTCTGGCCGCTGTGCTGATCATCGCAATCCTCTACTACGCCACCCCGAACGCCAAGCAGCCGAAATTCCGTTGGATCAGCTTGGGCGCGCTGCTGGCGTTGGTGGCCCTGGTGATCGCGTCGTTCCTGTTCGGTCTCTACGTCACCAACTTCTCCAACTACGACCGCACCTACGGCTCGCTCGCCGGTGTCGTGGTGTTCCTGCTCTGGCTCTGGATCGCCAACCTTGCCCTGCTGTTCGGCGCCGAGTTCGACGCCGAACTCGAGCGGACCCGCCAACTGCAGGCGGGTATCAAGGCGGAGGAAGACATTCAGCTGCCACCGCGGGACACCCGCAAGAGCGACAAAACCGCCGAGAAGGAACGTGCCGACATCATTGCGGGGCGGCGCCTGCGCGAGGACAGCGCGGAACGCCACGACACCAAGAGCTGATCCCGACACCATCCGCATCCGACCGTTGATCCACCACGTCCCAGGAAAGGACAATTATGTATTTCCACGTGCAACGACTCATCCACGACATCGCGCAGGACGAGCCGGATCCGGCAGCGGCCAACGCACTGCAGGAGGGCCTCGGCGGCCAGTTCGGCGAGATGCGCACCATGATGCAGTACTTGTTCCAGTCGATGAACTTCCGTGGGCCCGCGGCGAAGCCGTACCGCGACCTGATTCAGGGCATCGGCACCGAAGAGATCAGCCACGTGGAACTGATCGGCACCACCATCTCCCGTCTGGTGGACGGCTCGCCGCGCTACCAGGGCAAGGTCACCGACCCGCTGGACAAGGCCGGCTCGGGCGGAGCGATCCCGCTGGAGATCGCCCTCGACCAGGGCAACATCCACCACTACCTGGTGGGTGCGCAGGGTGCGCTGCCGGTGGACGCCGTGGGCAACCCGTGGAGCGGCAGCTACGTGTACAACTCCGGCAACCTGGTGCTCGACCTGCTCTACAACCTGATGTTGGAGTCCACCGGCCGACTGCAGAAGTGCCGCATCTACGAGATGACCGCGAACAAGACTGCACGCTCCACCATCGCTTACCTCATCGTGCGGGACCAGGCTCACGAGAACGCGTACGCCAAGGCGCTCGAGACCCTGGGTGTGCACTGGAACACTCTGCTGCCGATCCCGAAGACCAACGCGGAGAAGTTCCCCGAGGTGAAGAAGCTGCTCGACCTCAACCTGCACAGCAAGCAGTACACCTTCGACCTCGCCGGCCAGTCGGAGGCGGGCAAGATCTTCCAGGGCATGTCCCCCTCCAAGGACGGCACGAACCTGGTCGCCGACGAACAGGCTCCTGAGGGTGTGCCGTCGGTGATCGCCGGCGAAAGGATGGAGGAGTTCGCCCCCGGGTTGGATCCGGCTCTGATGGAGCTGATCCAAGCCACCGCCGACATGGAGATGGCCGAGGTGGACGTGTCGTTCGGCCCGGCGAAGGCCGCGCCGAAGACCAAGTAAGAGCCGATGCCGCCTTACCGGCCGGCAGACCAAAGGGCCCCGGGACTGTGTCACCGGGGCCCTTCACTCTCGCCAGGGTGGGCGAATCAGCTCAGTGTGAGCGGGTTCCGCTCACTTGCCGAGGCCGACCTTGTCGACCCTGTGGTGGAACCGCATGCCGGCGAGGCCGCCGAGCATCGCGCCGCCAAGGCTGACGATGGCGATCGCAACGGCCGTGAGGATACTGCCCAGGGCCAGGTCGCCCTCCTGGACCGGGATCCGCGGGAAGCTGTTGAGGTTGGCGAGCACATTGAACTGGCTTCCCGCGATAGCGGCCACAATGGCCAGAACCACGGCCACGATCAGAGCCCACAGCCACACGGCGATGCCCTGCTTTGCGCCACTGAACCGCGCCATTCGGCCGGCGACATAGCCTCCGCAGAAGTAGGACACGAAGACGACGACGGCCAGGGCGATGGCACCGATCAGGCCGACGGTCGAGGCGTTCTCGGCCGCGGCATCCGCCGTCTGAGCGGGGTCGGCCTGGTTTCCGAGGCCGACGGCTGCGCCGGCACCGGCTACCAGCGCGGTGAGGAGCACGGCTGCGCCGGTGGCGGTGAGCCAGCCGAAGAAGGCCGTGCCGAACTTCATGCCGCCGAACTGCGCCTTCTGCTTGGCGACGACTTCCTGGCGGATGGTGGTGCCCGAGGTCGCCGGCGATGCGACGGGTTCGACGGGGTCGGGTGCCGTGGGACGCGAGCCGTGGGGGGCCGTGGGGCGCTGGTCGTTGGGTGCCGTGGGGCGCTGGTCGTTGGGTGTCATGGGGCGCGGGTCGTTGGGTGCTGACGTCATGATGTTCTCCTCTGAAGGATGGTGCGGGGTGCGGTGGGAAATCCTGTCGGGCATCCGCCTGACATGCTCTGCTGCTTCTAAGACGGTCCGAACCCCGCACCTGTCATGCTCCAGCGTGAAGAAATCTCACTCCGGCCTGGTCAGTCGGTGTGATTCTGGTCGGCATCCTGACCACGCGGTTCGCTGCTCAACAGCAACCCGTCTGCACTGTCGGCCGACGTCGCGAGCACCTCTATCCAGGCCCGGTTGAGCCCGGGGGTCGTGGTCCCGGTGAACTTGAAATACAGCGGGATGCCGGGGTGCAGCCACAGACTGGGCTGCGCCTCGTCTGGCGCGGCCGGGTCGCTCCAGAAGAGGGCGAAGCTCTCGCCGCGGCGAAGCTTGGAGCCGATGACGCTCTGCAAGTGCACCAGCGCGCGGTCCTCGAAATCGACCTCGGTGGCGCCGGAGATGAGCTTTCCCATGTCCATTTCCCCTTAGGGCTCTCGCTGCCGTGTCCTGGATGGCGGGCACCGCTATGGGTAGGACGGTGGCGGGTCGTCAAACGTCACGCCGAATCGGAAAATCGCCCACCGGGCACGGCGGTCCGGTGCCTCCGGACGCGCGGCTTGCGCTGGCCCGCCGGGGTGGTTCGGCTAGGCCGGGGTGCGCTGGGCCCGGGCCTGGTCGAACGCGCCGCCGCCGATGGGCACGATTTCCTTGCCGAGCGGCGCGAGGGAGATCGGCACCATCTTGAAGTCGGCGATGCCCAGCGGGATGCCGATGATGGTGATGCAGAGTGCGATGCCCGACACGATGTGGGCCAGGGCGAGCCACCAGCCGGCCAGGATCACCCAGATCACGTTGCCGAGGAACGAGAAGGCTCCGCTCGACGGCTTGGCGACGACGGTGCGGCCGAACGGCCAGAGCGCATAGCCGGCGATGCGGAACGACGCGATGCCCCACGGAATCGTGATGATCAGGATGCAGAGCACAATGCCGGCGGCGACATAGCCGAGGAACAGCCAGAAGCCGGAGAGGACGAGCCAGATCAGGTTGAGGAGTGTGCGCACGCCGGAATTCTACTCGCGGTCGGCCCGTCGGCATCCGTTGCTCGGCGTAGACCGACAGCAAAGGCGGAGATTCTCGGGACACGCCGCGCTGCGTGGTAGCGGTGCGGCGTGTCGGGTGAATCTCCGCCTTTAGGTCTCGACGAGCTCGACCAGCGGCCGAGCTCGTCCAGCGGCCGAAGAGTTAGATGACCGCGCGGGTTTCGCGGGCGATCTCGAGCTCCTCGTTGGTGGGGATGACGAGCACGGTGACGCGAGACGCATCCGTCGACACAACACGGGCGACGCGCGAGAACGGGTCGTTCTTCGCCGGGTCGATCTCGATGCCGAGGCCCTCGAGGCCGCGCAGGGCGCCCTCGCGGATGATGCCGGAGTTCTCGCCGACACCGGCGGTGAAGACGATCACGTCGAGGCCGCCGAGCTGGGCCATGTAATTGCCTACGTAGCCCCGGATGCGGTGGTAGTAGACGTCGAGCGCGGCCTGGGCCACGGCGTCGCCGGCCACGGCCGCGTCTTCGACGTCGCGCATGTCACCGTTGCCGGTGAGACCGAGCATGCCGCTCTTCTTGTTGAGCAGGGTGTCGAGCTCTTCGATCGACAGGCCGGCCTTGCGGTGCAGGTGGAACAGCACGGCGGGGTCGATGTCGCCGGAGCGGGTGCCCATGACCAGGCCCTGCAACGGGGTGAGGCCCATCGAGGTGTCGATCGACTTGCCGCCGTCGACGGCGGTAGCGGACGCACCGTTGCCGAGGTGCAGCACGATGGTCTTCAGCTCGCTCAGGGGACGGCCGAGGAACTCGGCAGCGGCCTCTGAGACGAACTTGTGCGACGTGCCGTGGAAACCGTAACGACGGATGTCGTGCTTGGCGGCCAGCTCGGTGTTGATCGCGTAGGTGTACGCGGCCGGCGCCATGGTGAGGTGGAACGAGGTGTCGAAGACGGCCACGTGCGGCACGTCGGGGAAGTTGGTGCGGGCGGCGACGATGGCCTGCACGTGGGCAGGGTTGTGCAGCGGGGCGAGGTCGGCGAGGTCGCTGATCTGCTGCTGAACGGCGTCGTCGATCACGGTGGGGCCGGTGAAGATGGCCCCGCCCTGAACGACGCGGTGGCCCACGGCGATGAGGTTGGCGTCGGACAGCTGCGGGCCATGCTCGGCGAACGCGGCGATCATGACGTCGAAACCGGCGGTGTGGTCGGGGATCGGCAGGTTCGCTTCCTGGCGGCCGGCCTCCGAGGCGGTGTTGGTGTGCCGGGCGTGTCCGCTGGCCTCACCGATGCGCTCGACGAGTCCGCCGGCCAGTTCGGTCTCGGTGTCGATGTCGATCAGCTGGTACTTGAACGAGGACGAACCTGAGTTGATGACGAGGATGGCGGTCATACGGCTGCCACCACCGCTGCGAGAGATGCGGCCTGAATGGCGGTGATCGCCACGGTGTTCACGATGTCCTGCACGAGGGCTCCTCTGGAAAGGTCGTTGATGGGTTTGCGTAGGCCCTGCAGGACGGGGCCGATCGCCACGGCGCCAGCGCTGCGCTGCACCGCCTTGTAGGTGTTGTTGCCGGTGTTGAGGTCGGGGAAGATGAAGACGGTGGCCTTGCCGGCCACGTCCGAATCCGGCATCTTGGCGGCGGCCACGGCGGCATCCGCTGCGGCGTCGTACTGGATCGGGCCTTCGACGGCGAGGTCGGGGCGGCGTTCGCGAACGATCGCGGTGGCCTCTCGCACCTTTTCGACGTCCGCTCCGTTGCCGGAGACGCCGGTGGAGTACGACAGCATCGCGATGCGCGGCTCGATGCCGAACTCGATGGCCGTCTCCGACGCCGAGATGGCGATGTCGGCCAGCTGTGCGGCGGTGGGGTCGGGGTTGACCGCGCAGTCGCCGTAGACGAGGACCCGGTCGGCCAGGGCCATCAGGAACACGCTGGAGACCACGGACACACCGGGGCGGGTCTTGATGATCTCGAAGCTGGGCCGGATGGTGTGCGCGGTGGTGTGCGATGCGCCGGAGACCATGCCGTCGGCCAGGCCGAGCTGCACCATCATCGTGCCGAAGTACGAGACGTCGGTGACGACGTCGCGGGCCTGGTCGATGGTGACGCCCTTGTGGGAGCGCAGGCGCGCGTATTCCTCGGCGAAACGCATCCGCAGCACGTCGTCGAACGGGCTGACGACCTGCGCCTTGGCGATGTCCAGGCCCAGGCCGATGGCGCGCGAGCGCACCTCGAACTCTTCGCCGAGAATGATCAGGTCGGCCACATCGCGGGCCAGCAGGGTGGCGGCGGCGCGCAGCACGCGGTCGTCGTCGCCCTCGGGCAGCACGATGCGCATGCGGTTCTGCCGGGCACGCTCGAGCAGGGTGTACTCGAACATCAGCGGGGTGACCACGTCGGCGCGGCTCACCTTGAGCCGGTCGAGCAGGGCGGCACCGTCGACGTGCTGCTCGAACAACGCCAGGGCGGTGTCGTGCTTGCGCTGCGAGTCGGCGGCCAGGCGGCCGCGGGTGTGGGTGATACGGAGGGCCGCCTCGTAGGAGGCCAGGTCGGTGCGGATGATCGGCACCGACGGGGCGAGGCCCTTCATGAGCTGCTCGATCGACTCGGGCAGCGCGAAACCACCGACGAGAACCACGCCGGCCAGCGACGGGAAGGTCGCGGACGAGTTGGCCATCAGGGCGGCGAGGAGCACCTCGGGGCGGTCGCTGGGGATGACGACGACAGCGCCCTCGGCCAGGCGGGGCAGCACGTTGACCATCGACATGGCGGCCACAACGACGCTGAGCGCCTCACGGGAAAGCAGCTCCGGGTCACCCTGCACCAGGGTGCCGTGGGTGGCTTCGAGGATGGTCTTCATGCTCGGGGCCACGAGGAACGCGTCCTCGGGGATGGCCCAGACGGGCACAACGGCGGCGTGCAGCGCATCCGCGGTGGCCGGGGTGTTGTCGACGCCCTCGCGCACCGCGGCGATGAGGCCGTTGAGGTTGGCGGGGTCGGCGCGGTTGACCACGACGCCCAGCAGCGAGACGTGCTCTGACGCGAGTTCGGTCAGGGCCACATCGGTGAGCTGGCGGATGTCGTCACTGGTGCGCGGTTCGCTCTGGCCGAGCTGGTCGCTCTGGTTGAGCCCCTCGCCCTGACCGAAGGCCACCCGGCCGGCCAGCACGAGCAACACCGGCACGCCGAGGTTCGCGGCGATGCGGGCGTTGTAGGCCAGTTCGGTCGGGCTTCCGACGTCGGTGAAGTCGCTGCCGATGACCACGACGGCGTCACACTGCGCTTCGACGGCCTTGTAACGGGCCACGATGCGCGCCAGCGCGGCATCCGGGTCGGCGTGCACGTCGTCGTAGGTGACGCCGACGCACTCGTCGTAACTGAGCGCCGGCTGCGCGACGGAGTGGGTACCGACGGGCTTGCGGGCCTGCAGGTGATTGAGCAGGAGTTCCAGCACATAGTCGGGCTTGTGCTTGGAGCGAGCGATCGGACGGAAGACACCCACCCGCTCAATGGAGTGCAACAGGGTGTCAAGAACACCCAGGGCGATAGTAGATTTGCCGGTATTTCCCTCGGCGGAGGTGATGTAAATGCTTCG
The DNA here is from genome assembly GCF_004403385.1 of Cryobacterium sp. TMT4-31. Lineage (NCBI taxonomy): Bacteria > Bacillati > Actinomycetota > Actinomycetes > Micrococcales > Microbacteriaceae > Cryobacterium > Cryobacterium sp. TMT4-31. The sequence goes on along the minus strand of NZ_SOGI01000063.1, from coordinate 98,979 downwards.
AGCCACGGTTATACGTTATCCCCGCCGGTGGTATCTAGTGCGCGCGCAGCGGCTGCCGCGGCATCGTTCCCAGCCCACACCCAGTCGGTGACCTCGGGAATGTCTTCTCCGTGATCGCGGGTGTACTGCCGGGCACGCAGGCGGGCATCCTGCATCTGCTGGCGAAGCAGTCCGGCACGGGCTCCGAGTCCGGGCACCCGGTCGATGACATCCATCACCAGGTGGTACCGGTCGAGGTCGTTGAGCATGACCATGTCGAACGGCGTCGTCGTCGTCCCGTTCTCCTTGTACCCGCGGGCGTGCAGGTTGCCATGGCCGTGGCGCTTGTAGGTGAGCCGGTGGATCAGCCACGGGTAGCCGTGGTAGGCGAACACGATGGGCTTGTTCGCGGTGAAGTAGGCGTCGAACTCCCGGTCGCTCAGGCCGTGCGGGTGGTCGTCCTCGCTCTGCAGGCGCATCAGGTCGACCACGTTGACCACGCGCACGCTGAGGTCGGGCATGGCCTCGCGCAGGATCTTGGCGGCGGCGAGCACCTCGAGGGTGGGCACCTCGCCGGCGGCGGCGAGCACCACGTCGGGTTCGGTGCCGGGAATCTCGGTACCGGCCCACTCGAAGATGCCCAGGCCCCGCTCGCAGTGCGCGACGGCCTGATCCATGGTGAGCCAGTTCGGCGCCGGCTGCTTGCCGGCGACGACCACGTTGACGTAGTCGACGCTGCGCAGGCAGTGGTCGTAGATCGACAGCAGGGTGTTGGCGTCGAAGGGCAGGTACACCCGCACGACGTCGGCGCTCTTGTTCACGACGTGGTCGATGAAACCGGGGTCCTGGTGGCTGAATCCGTTGTGGTCCTGGCGCCAGACGTGCGAGGAGAGCAGGTAGTTCAGGCTCGAGATGGAGCGGCGCCACGGGATCTCGCGGGTGACCTTGAGCCACTTGGCGTGCTGGTTGAACATCGAGTCGATGATGTGGATGAATGCTTCGTAGCAGTTGAAGACGCCGTGCCGGCCGGTGAGCAGGTAGCCCTCGAGCCAGCCCTGGCACTGGTGCTCGCTGAGCATCTCCATGACCCGGCCCGCGCGGGCAAGGTTGGTGTCTTCGGGCAGGTATTCGCCGTTCCACTGCTTGTCGGTGGCGGCGTAGACGGATGGTGCGAGCCGGTTGGATGCGGTCTCGTCCGGTCCGAAGATGCGGAAGTTGTCCGGGTTCTGGCGGATGACGTCGGCCATCCAGATGCCGAGCACCTTGGTGGCCTCGTCGACGGTGGCGCCGGGGGTCGGCACCTCCACCGCGTAGTCGCGGAAGTTGGGCAGCTTGAGCTCGCGGCGCAGCAGCCCGCCGTTGGCGACGGGGTTGGCGCTCATGCGCAGGTCGCCGTGCGGGGCGAGCGCGGTGATGTTGGCGGCGGGGGCGCCGGCGTCGTCGAAGAGTTCCTCCGGACGGTACGAACGCAGCCAGGATTCGAGCACGTCGGTGTGCGACTGGGTGTCGCGGGCGTTGACGAGCGGCACCTGGTGCGAACGCCAGGAGTCTTCCACCTGCACGCCGTCGATGACGGGCGGGCAGGTCCAGCCCTTGGGGGTGCGCAGGATGATCATCGGCCAGCGCGGCCGGCTGGTATCGCCGGCGAGGGCGGCGCGCTTGATCGAGGCGATTTCGTTGAGCACCTCGTCCATGGTCTGCGCCATGCGCTGGTGCACGGCGAGGGGGTCTTCGCCGTCGAAACCGCCGGAGACGATGTGCGGGTTGTGGCCGTAGCCGCGCATGAGTTCGAGCAGTTCGCTCTCGGGGATGCGGGCCAGGATGGTGGGGTTGGCGATCTTGTAGCCGTTGAGGTGCAGGATCGGCAGCACGACGCCATCCTGCAGCGGGTCGACGAACTTGTTGGAGTGCCAGCTGGTGGCCAGCGGGCCGGTTTCGGCCTCGCCGTCTCCGACGACGGCGGCCACGAGCAGGTCGGGGTTGTCGAACGCGGCGCCGTAGGCGTGGCTGAGCGCGTAGCCGAGCTCACCGCCCTCGTGGATCGAGCCGGGGGTCTCGGGTGAGGCGTGGCTGGGGATGCCGCCGGGGAAGGAGAACTGGCGGAACAAGCCCTTGATGCCGTCTTCGGACTGGTCGATGCTCGAGTAGACCTCGGAGTAGGTGCCGTCGAGGTAGGCGTTGGCGACCATGCCGGGCCCGCCGTGGCCGGGGCCGGTGATGTAGAGGGTGCTGATCTCGCGTTCGCGGATGACCCGGTTCAGGTGCGCGTAGAGGAAGTTGAGGCCGGGGGTGGTTCCCCAGTGGCCGAGCAGCCGCGGTTTGATGTGCTCTTTCTGGAGCGGCTCCCGCAGCAGCGGGTTGTCGAGCAGGTAGATCTGCCCGACCGAGAGGTAGTTCGAGGCTCGCCACCACGCGTCGACGCTGGCGAGAGCTTCGGCGCTCAACGCGTGCGGCAGGCGGCTGGGCCAGGTGAATGAGGTGGCGTTGGACGAATGAACCATCACGGACTCCAAGTGCTCTATGGGCGCCACAGGCGCCGTTCAAGTCTAGGAGCGACGATTCCTGCTCCGGGGGGACGTTGGTCCCCTTTGCTCGCCGGCGATAGGGCTAGGCTGACCGGTTCGCATCCGGGGCGCACTCGGGGGCGCATCCGGGCAGCATCCGGGCAAAGTAAAACTCCTCGCGCACCCACCAGAGCCCAGTTACCCTTGCTACGTTTCCGTCCTGGGGGAGTTGGCTGAGATAGCGCCACGCGAGGAGCCATTGCCAGTTTAGGGCGTCCGGGCCCCGGGCCCAAAACCGGCGGTTTGGTGACGTGTCACTCGGGACCCCCGGAAGCAGGTAAGATTTTCCCTGGTCGTTGTCTTCACGAATCGATCGGCTCAGGAGAATTCGCCTAGTGGCCTATGGCGCACGCTTGGAAAGCGTGTTGGGTGAAAGCCCTCGGGGGTTCGAATCCCCCATTCTCCGCCAGTGAAACGCCCGCTTTCGAGTGGGCGTTTCCGTTTTAACGCCCAACTGTTGCCGAAGCAACAGTCAGTGCGAGCCGGAACGGTTCGGCGGGTGTGCGGCGAGCCGCTGTCGACTGTCGGCCAGCGTTGGGGCCGCATCCGCTCGGGTTGACCTCAAGCACGGTTGAGGTCTTACTATCGCTCTCGTGCCCATCCCCTCCTCGCCGCCTTCGGTCCCCCTGCGCCCGGCCTCGATCTTCGGCCGGGAGTACGTCTGGGTCACCGTCGGGATCCTCGCGCTGATCTTCCTGGCCGCGTTCGAGGCCTTGGCCGTGACCACGGTGATGCCCATCATCAGTGCGGCGCTGGACGGCAACTCCTTGTACGCGCTGGCGTTCTCCGGTCCGCTCGCCGTGGGCGTGGTGGGCATGGTGGCCGCGGGCAACTGGGCGGACCGCGCCGGGCCGGTGCCCGTGGTGCTGACCGCCGTGGTGCTGTTCGTGGTGGGCCTGGTGATCGCCGGCACCGCCGCATCCATGCCCGCCCTGATCGTGGGACGCCTGGTGCACGGCCTCGGTGGCGGGGCGCTGAGCGTGTCGCTGTACGTGGTCGTCGCACGGGTGTATCCGCAGCGGATGCATCCGGCGATCTTCGGCGCCTTCGCCGGCGCCTGGGTCGTGCCGTCGCTGATCGGGCCGTTCATCGCGGGTCTGGTGGCCGAGTACACCAGCTGGCGGTGGGTGTTCCTCGGCGTGGTGGTGCTGGTAGCGGCGGCGATGGGGATGCTGCGGCCCGGGCTGGTTGCGATCGCGGCGGCGGAGCGGGAGCGGCCGATCGGTGTGCGGGAACCGTGGCGGCTGTCGCGCACGCTGTGGTCGCTGGGTGCGGCGGCGGCGGTGCTTTGCGCGTCTATGGCGGCGCAGCTGCCCGGCGCGCTGCTGTGGGTGGGCACCGGCGCCGCGTTCGTGCTGGCCGGGGTGGCGCTGCGTCCGCTGCTGCCGGCCGGGACGCTCCGCGGCCGGCGTGGACTGCCCGTGGTGATGACGATCCGCGGGTTGGTGTCGGGGGCGTTCCTCTCCACCGAGGTGTACCTGCCGGCGTTGCTCACCGGCGAGTACCGGCTCTCCCCCGTGTTGGCCGGGCTGGCGTTGAGTTGCGCGGGGGTCACCTGGGCGCTGGCGTCCTGGTTGCAGGGGCGGTATGCCACGGTGCTCAGCGATGCGGGCAGCATGCTGCTGGGCAGCGCGTTGCTGCTGGTGGCGATCGCCGCGTCGGCGCTGACCAGCGCCCTGGGCCTGGCGCCCGCTGTCGCCATCGCCGGCTGGGCCGTTGCCGGGGCCGGCATGGGCACCCTTGTGCCGCGGCAGAGCGGCCGGGTGCTGCGGCTGTCGGCGCCCCAGCAGCAGGGCTTCAATTCCTCCGCGCTACTGATCGCCGACTCCATCGGCGCGGCGCTGGCCCTGGCGGCCACGGCCGTGGTGTTCGTGGCCTTCGCGCCGCTGGGCGGCACCGCCACCTACACGGCCTCGTTCACGCTCTCGGCACTGCTTGCGGTGGGCGGCCTGCTGCTGGTGGGCCGGGTCGGGCGTGACGCGGCGCCCGCGACCGTTGCGGTTCCGTCCGCCTGAGCCGCGCGCCGGCAGCAACTGTTGCCGAAGCGGACAAATGGTCCCGGTGCGCCGGGCGCAAATGTCCGCACGGGCAACAGTTGCGGGGCGGATGTCGATTGGGGACTGGTTCAGTCGTCATAGGGGTGTCAGTATCCGTAACGCGTGAAAGGACAGCTCATGCAATATTCGCTTCTCGTCATCAGCCAGGAGTCCGGGGACGCCGGAATCACCGAAGAGGACATGGAATGGGGCCGGGCGGCGTTCGACGCCTATGGAAAGGCCCTCGACGCGGCGGGCGTGCTCGTGTCCGCCGACATCCTGCAGCCCGTGTCGGCCTCGACGACGGTGTCGCTGCGGGATGGCGCCCTGCAGATTCAGGACGGCCCGTTCGCCGACACCAAGGAACGTCTGAACGGCACCTTCGTGATCGAGGTGCCCGACCTCGACGCCGCCCTCGACTGGGCCGGGAAATGCCCCGCCGCCCAGTACGGGGCGATCGAGGTGCGCCCGTCGGCGATCGTGTTCACCGACGGCGAATGGCACCAGGTAGCGTGACCGCCCTGGCGCGGGCGGAATTAGCCGCCCGCGCCTCCTATGGGCGCCTGCTCGCCGTGCTGGCCGCGCCCACCGGCGACATCGCGGCCGCCGAAGACGCGCTCTCGGACGCCTTCGAGCGTGCGCTCATCACCTGGCCACGCGATGGTGTTCCCCACAATCCGGAGGGATGGTTGCTCACCGTGGCCCGCAATCGGCTCAGGGACCTGTGGAAATCCGCGGCGGTGCGGCTGAGTGCCCCTCTGGCGGAGGGCGCGCTCGACGGCACCGCGCGGGACGGCGCCCGATCGACAGCAAACGGACCCGGGCGCACGGGGCCGGACGCCTGGGTCGGCAGCGCCGGCACGGTGGGGATTGATGCGCTCGAGTCCCTCGACACCGAGGCGATTCCCGACAAGCGCATCGAGCTGCTCTGCGTGTGCGCGCACCCGGCCATCGACCGGGCCGTGCGCACCCCGCTGATGCTGCACACCGTGCTCGGCCTGACCGCGGCCGACATCGCCGCCGCATACGCCGTGCCGGAGCAGACCATGGCGCAGCGGCTGGTGCGGGCCAAGCGGCGCATCCGCGCCACGCGCATCCCGTTCGTGCTGCCGTCGCTCACCGACCTGCCCCAGCGGTTGCCCGCCGTGCTCGAGGCTGTCTATGGCGCCTACGCGATCGACTGGGCCAGCGCCGAGCCGGATGCCCGTGCCGTGCCGGACTCGTTGGCCGGCGAAGCACTGTACCTGGCCGAGACCCTCGCCGCGCTGCTGCCCGAGGAGCCGGAGGTGCTCGGCCTGGCCGCCCTGCTGGCTCTCTCGATCGCGCGGCTGCCGGCCCGGATGAGCGGCAGGGGTGAGCTCGTCGCCCTCGACGACCAGGACCCGGCTCTGTGGGACACCGCCCTCATCGAGCGCGGGGAGCGCTACCTGCGGCGAGCCCAACCGTTGGGCCGGATCGGCCGGTTCCAGCTGGAAGCGGCGATCCAGTCGGCGCACTGCGACCGGGCCCGCTCGGGGGTGACGGACTGGGCGGCGCTGAGGACCCTGCACACCGCGCTGGTGCGCCTCTCCCCCACCGCGGGCGCCCGGGTGGCGCTGGCCGCGGTCATCGGCGAGGTGGACGGGCCGACGGCCGGGCTCGACGTGCTCAACGCGGTGGCTCGGGACCGCCCGGACACGGCGTCGTTCCAGCCGTTCTGGGCCACCCGGGCGCACCTGTGCGCCGAGGCCGGGCGGGTGGGGGATGCCCGCGCCGCGTACGACCGGGCGGTGGAGCTGGCCGGTGATGAGCGGCTGCGCGCGGCATTGCGGCGTCGGGCCGGGGCCCTGCCGCCCGGTTGAGCCGCAACCCGTCCGCGGGCCGCGCCCAGTTCACGCCCCGGCAGCAACTGTTGCCGAAGCGGGCTTCTGCGCACGGGCAACAGTTGTCGGGCGGGGCTACTCGCCGACGTGGCGGCGGGGGCGGGGTGGCGGGGGCGGCGGCACCTCTTTGGCGGCGACGACCTCTGCGAGCGCCAGCGTCAGTGTGCCGCGCTTGGTCTCCACTGTGCAGTGCGTGGTGTCGCAGGAACGCAGGTAGCCGAGGGCATCCGTGTAGCCGCCGGCGATGCGGGTGCGCACCACGACCCGGGTGCCGAGGGCGGTGCCGGTGAGAAACTCGACGGGACCCGTCACGGCAGTCGGCTGAACGATTCGACGCGCTCGGTCTGCCCGGCTACCAGGATGATGTCGCCGGCGAGAATCACGGTCTGCATGGTGGCGTAGCTCCAGCCCTGGCCGGCCCGGTGGAACGCCGTGACGGTGATCCCGTGCACCGTGCGCACCCTGGTCTCGCTCAGCGGTTTGCCGAGGATCTCCTGGGGCGGGGCGGTCTTCACCAGGGCGAAGTCCTCACCGATGTCGATGTAGTCCTGCATCACCCCGCGCACCAGGTGCGCGACGCGCTTGCCCATGTCTTTCTCCGGGGAGATCACGTGTTTGACCCCCAGCTGACGCAGGATCTCGCCGTGCGGTTCGCTCACCGCCTTCGCCCAGATGTTGGGGATGCCCATCTTGATCAGCAGCGACGCCGTGAGGATGTTCGCCTGGATGTCGCTGCCGATGGCGACCACCACGCTGCTGAACTCCGGCACCGACAGCTGCCGCAGGGTCTCCTCTTTGGTGGAGTCGGCCCGGACCACGTGGGTGAGCAGCCGGTTGTGCGCCTGCACGATCTCCTCGTCGCCATCGATGCCGAGCACCTCGGTGCCGCTGTCCATCAGTTCCAGCGCGAGGGCGCTGCCGAATCGGCCGAGGCCGATGACCACCACGGAGTCCTCCTCGGCCAGGCGGGCGGTCTGCCGCTGGCCGAACAGGGAATACGATGACGACCTGAACTTAGCCAATGATGGGCCTCTCTTTCGGGAGTTCGTACGTTACCGGGTGCTCGCGCAGGGCGAGGGCGGAGGCGAAGGTGATCGGCCCGAGCCGGCCGATGAACATCAGCATGATCAGGATGGCCTGACCGGCCGGCGGCAGATTCGCCGTGATGCCGGTGGACAACCCGACGGTGCCGAACGCCGAGATCGCCTCGAACAGCAGCACGTCGAGGGTGAGGTCGGTGAGCACCATCAGAACGGCCGTCGACGCGACGACCACGAACACGGCCAGGAGCACCACCGAGATGGCCTGTCGGTGCACGGCCCTGGACAGCCGCTTGCCGAACACGTTCACCACACCGTCGCCGCGGATCTCGGCGACGAGGATGAAGTACAGCACCGCGAAGGTGGTGATCTTGATGCCACCGGCGGTGCCGGCCGGGCCGCCACCGATGAACATCAGCACATCCATGCCGAGCAGGCTGGCGGAGTCCATCGCCCCGATGTCCACGCTGTTGAACCCGGCGGTACGGGTCTGCACAGACTGGAAGAAGCCGACCAGGATCTTCGCCGGCCAGTCCATCGGGCCGAGCGTGGCCGGGTTGGACCATTCGACGGCGGTGATGTACACCGTGCCGGCCACGAGCAGGGTGATGGTGCCGGCGAGCACGATGCGGGTGTTCATGCTCCACAGGAGCGGCGACCGCAGGTGCTTCCGCAGTTGCACGATCACCGGGAAGCCCAGCCCGCCCAGGATCACGGCCGCCGCGATCGGTAGGCAGATGAACGGGTCGACGGCGTAGCTGATCAGGTTGTCACTGAACAGCGCGAAGCCGGCGTTGTTGAACGAAGACACCGCGTGGAACACCCCGAACCAGATCGCCCGGCCGAGCGGCTCGCCGTAGCCGAACAGGAACCGCAGGCTGAGCAGCACCGCTACGACACCCTCCACGATCAGCGAGATGGTGACGACACCGAGCACCAGGCCCTTGACGTCCTCGAGGCCCACACTGCGCACCTCGGATGCGGCGGTGACGCGGGAGCGCAACGACAACCGTCGCACCACGGCCAGCCCGATAACCGACGCGAAGGTCATCACGCCGAATCCGCCGATCTGGATCAGGACCAGGATCACGACCTGGCCGAACGGGGTCCAGAAGGTTTCGGTGTCGACCACGGTGAGCCCGGTGACACAGACCGCGGAGGTGGCCGTGAAGATCGCCTCCGCGAACGACGCCCCGCCGGGGCCGACCTTGGCGATCGGCAATGAGAGCAGTCCGGTGCCGAGGAGGATCGTGAGGGCGAAACCCGCGGCCACCGCCTGGGCGGGGTGCAGGCGGAATCTCGGCCGGCCGAGGCCCGGCCCCGTCTTCGCCCGCGAGTTCACTGTGTCACTCTACGACCCTTGGGCGACCCCGTGCGCACGAGATTTTCGCCCTGCCCTATCGCGCGTACCCCCCGAACGGTGTCTACTGGGTTGCCGGGGCATGGGGCATACTCTGTAGTACACCGGGGGGAGGGGATACGAGGGTGGGCAAAATCACGGGTACGGCCTTGCGTGTGCAAGTGCTGCGACCCCACGGGCATCTGCTGCGTCAGACGACCCTCTCGATACTGGCCTTCTTCGCCCCCGTCTTCGCAGTCCTTTACTGGCTCACCATCCCCCTCGGGGAGTGGATTCCGGTCCTCATCGTGCAGCTGTTGGTGATGCTCGGGGCCGCCGTCGGCATCGTCGGTTTTCTGCGCACCTGCGTCTGGGTCGACGACACCGGCATCTCCGAGCGGGGCTTCTTCGGCCAGGTGACAAGTTTTCCGGTGGAGCAGGTCGCCAGTGTCGTGGTTCTCGAGCTGTACCAGAGCGGCGCGATCGACACGCACCCGCAGCTTTTCGTGACCGGCGCCGACGGTCAGCTCCTGGTGCGGATGCGCGGACAGTTCTATTCTCGCGGCGCGATGGACACGGTCGTGGACGAGCTGGGCGCCCCCGTGGTGCGTGTGCCGGACCCGATGACCCTCACCGAGCTCAACCGGCTGCGCCCCGAACTCCTGTACTGGTTCGAACGCCGGATCACCGGCCGGGCACCGCAAGACTTCGACCCGGGCGCCGACCTCGGCCGTTGACGGTTCCTCCATTCCCCCGGGTTGAAGTGCGGCGGCGGCCGGACCCTAGCCGAGCGGGTCGCTGGCGTCGGTGGTGAAGACGTAGTCGTTGTCCGCCGTGAGCTCGGGGCGGAGTTCGCGGCCGAGCGCCTCGGCGAAGACCAGCCTGGAGTCCTCCCGGCGTCGGGCGGCGCCGACAGGGTCGTCGGCCCGCAGCTGCTCGAAATCCACGTCGAGCGGCCAGCTGGTCACGGCGGTCCAGTCCCGGACGGGTCCGCCGGCGAGAGCGTGCAGCACCCTTGGGGAGTTCAGACTCCAGCGCACCTCGAACCTGTCGCTGCGGTCGCTGCCCGAGATGACGTCGTCGAGCCGGCCGTAGAAATCGGGTAGGAACCCGGTCACCTCGGCCCCGAGCTTGACCAGGTTGAAGTGCGCGTTGCGGCGGATCAGCGGGTCGAAGGTCCAGCGCATCTCGGTGATGCCCTGCTCGAGGCACAGCGCACGCTGAAAGAGTTTGAGGGCGTAGCCCACGCCGCCGCCCCGGTGCCACGGCACCACCGCGGCCATGTGCGAGTGCAGGTGCACCCCGTCGGTCCAGCCCAGGAACCCGAGCGTCGCGCCGACCGGCTTGCCGTGCTGGGTGGCCAGCAGCACCGGGTTTCCCGCGAAGTCGAGCGCGAGCAGCATCGCCCGGTCGGGGCTGCGCCCCACCCCCCAGGTGCGTTCGAAGAGGCCGATGATGCCGTCGAGGTCGCGCGGTTCCGCCGCTCGCACCGTCACCGCGGCCGACGCCGCGGCGATGGTGGCCAGCCTGTAGGCCTCGGTCACGCTCTGCTCAGCAACGCTCATTCCACGAGTACACCACAGGACGGCGCCTGAATCGAGGGCCGGCGGGGGCGAGGCGCCGGCGGCGGGCGGATGCCGAGCTAGTGGCCGCGGCCGGAGACCCGGTCGGCGAGGGTCGCCAGGGGCGAGGTGCTGCGGCGGCGGGTGAGCTCGGCCCGGTCGGCGTGCGTGTAGGCCTGGTACAGGGCGGTCACGGCCAGCCAGCGCAGCGGCTCCGGCTCCCAGTTGCGCACCCGGTGGTTCACCCACGGCAGCGCCGTCAGGGCGCTCTCGCGGCCGAGGATCAGGTCGGTGAGCGTGCGGCCGGCCAGGTTGGTGGTCGCCACGCCGGTGCCCACGTAGCCGCCCGCCCAGGCCAGACCGGTCTGCCGGTCCAGGCCCACCGTCGCGGCCCAGTCGCGGGGAACGCCCAGCACGCCGCTCCAGGCATGCTCAATGGCCGCATCCGCGGTGCCGGGGAAGAACCTGTGCAGGATGCCGGTGAGCGCCTCGATGGTGCTCGCCGGGGTCTGGCCGTCGGAGTCGGTCTGGGAGCCGAACCGGTACGGCACCCCACGGCCGCCGATGGCGATGCGGTCATCCGCTGTGCGCTGGGCATACATGTAAGCGTGCGCCATGTCGCCCAGGGTGGCCCGGTCGTCCCAGCCGATGCCGGCCCAGACGGCGGCGGGCAGCGGTTCGGTGACGATCAACGAGGAGTTCATCGGCAGCCAGGCCCTGTGCAGTCCGGCCAGGCCCGCGGTGAAGCCCTCGGTGGCGCGCACGATGAACTCGGCCTGCACGGTGCCGTGTTGGGTGCGGGCGGTCTGCGGGGTGATCTCGCTCACCCGGCTGTCGTCGTAGATCTCCACGCCCAGCGCCAGGACGGCGCGGGTGAGCCCGGCGACCAGCTTGGCCGGCTGGATGCGCGCGCAGTGCGGGTGCCACATCGCGCCGGTGCTGCCGGCGACATTGATGCGCGCCGTGGCGGCCTCGGCGCTCAGTAGCTCGACATCCGTGTGCGGCCAGGCCTGCTCGGCCCGCACCGCGGCCTCGAGGCGTCGCTGTTGCGGCCTGTCGTAGGCGACGGTGAACTCGCCGCCCTTGACGATGTCCGCGTCGATGCCCTCGACCGCGGCGACCCTGATCACCTCGTCGACGGTGTCGTTCATGGCGGCCTGGAAACCGGCGACCGCGTCACGGCCGTGGCTCCGCAGGTACTGTTCGCACCCACCGGTGACCGAGTTGGTCAGCCAGCCGCCGTTCCGGCCGGACGCGCCGTAGCCGGCGAAACGCTGATCGAGGATCACGATGCGCAGCTGCGGGGCAGCCTTCTTGAGGTAGTAGGCGGCCCACAGGCCGGTGTACCCGGCGCCGACGATGCACACGTCGGCGCGGGTGGAACCGGGCAGCGGCGGCCGCGGCGCCGGCCGGCCGATCTGGTTCCACCAGAAGGAGACGTCTCCGTTGATCATGGCCGCACCGTTCACCGCATCCGTTGACCGGGGCCGGGCTCAGGACAGGGTCTGCGTGGGCTGCCAGGCCGGGGTTTTGGAGCCCAGCTTCTCGACGGGGTCGAACCGGGCGCCGGCCGGCTTGCTCGGGAGTAGGGCGAAAACCAGGGCCACCAGGGGGCCGAAGCCGGGGATGACGGTGAGGAAGTAGAACCAGCCGGAGAAATCGATGTCGTGCAGCCGTCGCACGAAGACCGAGATGTTGGGGATGATCACGCCCAGGCCGAACACCAGGATGAGAAGGCCGCCGACGATGGCGGTGGGTTTCGGTTCCTCGAACGGCGGCGGGTTGATGATCACGGGGAGGAACCCGACGGCAAAGATCACCAGAACTACCACGACCTGAAAGAGCTGGAACCACCAGTACTCGCTGCGTGTGGCCCGTCCGGCGAAGGTGGCGTAGTTGCGGAAAACCGACACGATGGCCGCTTTCGGAGTGAGCATTGTGAATCCCCCAGGATGTCGCGCTGTGCCTCGGACGAGGCGATCGCGTGGCTCACCCTAGCAGGGCATCAGCCCGCTCGCCGCGCGGTGGCGCCGACGCGCAGTTCAGTCCAGGTCGGCCGGCAGGCCGAACGCCTTCTCGCCCGCCTCGACCATGGGGAACATCGACTGCTGGAAGATCCATCCGGCGAACGGGATCACGAAGATCGCCGGCGCCAGCAGCAGCGGATGCCCCACGAGGACAGCGCCGACCGCAGCGAGGGCCACGATGCCCTGTAGGACCAGTGCTATCGCCGCGCCGCCTCGGGTGCCGTCGGCGGCAGGGGTGCGAAAGAGGTCTCCGGCTCCTCCGACACGCTCGCGCCGGCAGCTGCGGCCGCGCTGTCAGACGAGCTGTTCTGTACGAAGGCGGGCCGCGCCATGTCGCCGATCTGGGCCTCCGCATCCGCCCAGTCGAACGCGTCGCCGCTGGCAGCGGCACGCTCCTCGAGGGCGGGCAACGCGGCGTCGGCGGGGTCGAGCCGGCGCACCTCCGCGAGGTGCACCCGCGCCGCCGCGGCACGGCCGGCATCCAGGAGCAGGCCGGCCAGATGCATCCGCAGTGCGGCGTTGTCGGGCGATGCGGCGACGGACTGCCCGATCAGGTCGATAACTGAGCTGTCTGGCATGGCGTTTTCCCCCTGAACTGAGCCGAACCCCGAGCCCAGCGAATTAGCGCAGGCCCGAGCCCTGGAAGGAGAGTCCGGGAACGCTGGGCTGTCGGTCGAACCGGGCGCCGGCGGAGTTGCTGGGCAGCAGCGTGAAGACCAGCACAACGACGGCTCCCACGAGCGGGAACAGGGCCAGCAGGGCGAACCAGCCGGAGAAGTTCGCATCGTGCAACCGCCGCACGAGCACCGCGAGGCTGGGCAGCAGCACGCCGATCGCGACGATCGGGGCCACCAGCATGAAGACGAGCTCGAAGTTGTGCGAGGGATACCCGTTGCGGTCGGTGCCGGTCGGGATCAGCTGCAGCAGCGAAAGCGCCACGAAGACGACCCAGAGGATCAGCCCGAACCACCAGTATTCGCTGCGCGGCGCCCGGCCGGTGAAGTCGGCGTACTTGCGGAAAACGGAGGCAATCGCCGCGGCGGGTGTCAGCATGGGGGTCTCTTTCGTCGGCTTCAAGAAGTCGGCGCAGGCCGACGGAGGCCGTGCGCCCCCACGCTCAGGCTACCGGTAGCCGGTCTACTGAAAGAGGAACAGCAGGGTCGTGGCTCCGACGGTGATGGCGACCAGGGAGAGGATCAACACCCAGGTGAGCCCCTTGAAGTTTCGGAGTTTGCCCATGAAGCCGACCGGGCGGCCGTCGTAGTCGTCGTTGTCATTCATGGGGCGACTCTAGCGCCGCAGCTCGGGCGTGGCCTGTGCGGCCGACGTCAGGAGAGCGTCTTGCTCGGGTTCCACGCCGGCGTGGCGCTGCCGGTGTTTTCGACGGCGTCGAATCGGACGCCGGCCGGCTGGCTGGGCAGCAGGGCGAAGATGAGCACGACCAGAACACCGGCGTACGGGATGCAGGCCAGGAAGTAGAGCCAACCGGAGAAATCGCCGTCGTGCAGGCGACGCACATACACCGTGATGTTCGGGATGGCGAGACCCAGGCTCAGGAGCAGGGTGACGCCAATGGCGATACCCATCGACACGGGCATCTCGCCGCGCTCGGGTGTGCCGATGCCGAGACCGCCGAGCAGGACCACGACGGTGAACAGCACGGCCTGGAACAGGGCGAACCACCAGAATTCGCTGCGCGGAGCCCGCCCGGCCAGGGTGGCGTAGTTGCGGAAAACAGACTTAATGGCCGCTTGCGGAGTCAGCATGGTGTTCTCAAATCCCCCATTTGATAGGCCGTCCAGAGGGGACGACCGCAGGGGATCACCCTAGCAGCGGCGCCGAACGGGCCCGGCCCCGGCATCCGCGGCCTGCTGCGATTGACTTGCGGATGCCGGCGAGCCCGGGCGGGTCAGGCGGCGGGGGTACGTTCCTCCAAGCCCCAGGGCTGGCCGTAGCCGGCGGGTTCGGGAGCGGCCATCAGGTCGAGGTAGGGCTGGGCGTCGAAGGCCTCCGGGCCGAGCACCCCGGTGCCGGTCCATACCCCGGTCGCGAGCAACTCCAGGGCGATCGCGGGGTTCAGCGCGGTCTGCCAGACCACGCACTGGGCGTCGTATTCCGCCATCGTCCACTCGTTGTCGCTCACGTGATAGAGGTAGACCTCCCGCGGCGCACCATCCAGGCCCAGGCCGGTCACCCAGACGCCGGCGCAGGTCTTGCCCGTCATCCGCGGGCCGATCGTGGCCGGGTCGGGCAGGCTCGCGGCCACCACGTCGCGCGGGGCGACCATCGCCGGGCCGTCCGCGGTGCGCACCCGCACCGGCGCGACGCTGTCGAGGCCGAGTAGGTGCAGGGTGCGCAGCACCCCGATGAACTCCTCGCCGAGGCCGTACTTGAAGGTGACCCGCTTCGCATCCAGCCAGCGCGGCATCAGCAGCACCTCTTCGTGCTCCACGTTCACGCACTCCACCGGGCCGATGCCCTCCGGGAAGTCGAACACCTCGGGCTCGCTGAACGGCGGCGTCGTGAACCAGCCGCGGTCCTTCTCGAAGATCACCGGCGGGTTCAGGCACTCCTCGATGGTGGTCCAGATGCTGAACGACGGCGCGAAGATCTCGTTTCCGGCTTCGTCGCGCACAACCAGGTTGGCGCCATCCCGGGTGCCGAGCTCGTCGATCTCGCTGAACAGGTGATCGGACGCGTACCGGGCGAAGACGTCGCTCAGGCCGGGCTCCACGCCCATGCCCACCAGCGCGAGCCGGCCGCTGGTCTCCCAATCACTCGCCTGTTCGAACTGGTCGTCGCCGAGCTTGATGCCGGTCTGCGCGTGCGGGTCGGTCGGATGCGGCTCGCTCAGGCTCATCGCCATGTCGAGGTAGTCGGCGCCGGCGGCCAGCGCACCCGTGAAGATGCTCTGCACGAACTTCGGTTCCACGGCGTTCATCACGTGGGTGACCCCGTGCTCGCGTGCCACCCGGGTCACCACCTCGGGGTCGGATGCGTCGATCTGCGCCGCTGTGAACCGGGCGGCGGTCTCCCCGCCGTGGCGGGCGGCGATCGACGCGATCGTGCGCTCCGCCCGGCCCAGGTCGTAGTCGCTCACCACGACGTGCTCGTAGAAGGAACGGCGGGCAATGATCTTCGCGAAGGCGTCACCGACGCCACCCGCACCTACGAGGAGGATTCTCATGACCCGACGCTAGCGCGCGGCCACCGCGAATGTCAGCCCCACAGCCAACATCCGTGCCCCGCGAGCCCGGGCTCGTCGGGGCTACAACGCCCTGGAGTCGACGGGCAGAGCGCTCCGATCAATGGGCTGGACCGTGTAGATGAAGGGGGTTGTGTCCGCAATGTCCACCGTGGAGCTGTCGAGGTACACAAGTCCCGCACCGTCATCGCGCCACTGGACGGGATGAGTCTGCCCGTTCCAGGTGGTGGTGGCGGTCACCTGCCGGAGGTCGGATACCTCGCTCTCATCGACGGTCACCCGCCACGTCCAGAAGTGCAGGGAAGACGCGGCCAGGACGAATTCGTCGGTCACGGTGTCACCCCGGTCTTTCTTGACGACGATTGCTCTGCCCGGGGCAGCCACCGGCTCCTCGCCGGCCACATGGGGCCCCCCACTCGAACCATCGACGCGGTGCGGCCGCGCAACGTTCCCACGCAGGCGGCCACGACGCCGACGCCCAACGGGCTCTCGGTGAGGGTCCAGCCGCGCAGGCTCAGCTGCGCCAGCGGCACCACGGCAGACCAACCGTTCGTGCGGCGGCCTCCTCCGAGCACAACCTCCGGCGCGGTCAGCGGCGGCTCCCCGCCTCCCCCGACGAAGATCACCGCCCGCCCGTTGCGGACCGCGGCGATCTGCACCGTGAAATCCCGCCAGATCGCCGTCCACTCCACCCGATGCACCACGGCAACGAGGCTCCGGTCCACCAGCCTCGTGAACATGCCCTAGCCATCCGGCGCCCAGCCCTCGCCCGTGGGCAGGACCGCGCCCAACCAGATCAGCTGCAGCTGAGGCACCCCGGCCGCGCTGACGGTGCCGTCGGTGTCAACCAGGCCCACCGTCAGCCCGCCGATGGATGCCATCAGTCCGGGCTGCGGCGTGGTCTCGTCGATCAGGTCGAAGCTGGTGGTGCGGGTCAGCCAGAATCGGCTCAGCCAACCGAAGTCCACCCGGCCGAACGCCACGCCCACCCGGGGGTCTTGTTCACGCCCGAACACCCCGGACAGCGGAAGGTCACCGGCCACCGAGACCCGGCCATCCCTGCTGACACCGCGCACCCGCAGCCGCATGCCCTGGAAATTGGCGTACCCGGAGACCTCCATGCGGCCGCCGGGTACGTTCCTTTCGCGTAAGACGTAGATGCCCGAGGGATTGGTGAGCGAGTCGTCGAACTGGTCGGACGCGTCGGTACCGGGTTCGGTCATCCGTCGGACCGGGTGGGTGCTCGTCAGTCGCGGCGGGTCACCGGGGTGCCGGGCGCGTTCGCTCGTTCGGCGACGCGGCCCGCCGCCTGGCGATGGTGTTCTCGCCGTCGAGCTTGGCGGCCAGCGGTGCCCACAGGACCACGGCCACGCCCGCTCCGAGCAGCAGCCCGCCGATGGTGTCGGTGAGCCAGTGCGCGCCGAGGTAGGTGCGGCTGACCATCATGGCGACGGTGTACACGGCGCCGGCTATCCACACCCACAGCCACGGGAAGATGATCCCGAGCGCGACGGCCATGGTGGCGGCATTGGCGACGTGCCCGGAGGGGAACGATCCGAAGTCGGAGGTGATCAGCATGTCTTCGGGGCGCGCCCGGCCGAAGAGGGTCTTCAGCAATTGGACGAGACCGGCGCTGACGATGGTGGCGATCACGAAGTACCCGGCCGCCCAGGGCCGGCGCAACACGAGCAGGAGCACAACAATGGCGATCGGGATCACGAACACCCCGGCGATGCCGGCGCCGAGGAAGTTCATCACCAGCGCCGGAACCTCCCAGACCGGGGACCGGTGCTCGAGGATCTCCTCCATCCACTCCGCGTCGGCCTCGATCGGGCGGCCGTTGCCGCGGGTGAGGATCAGGGCGCCGAGCAGGAACGCGAGGACGACGGCGACCGCACCGCTGATCAGGGGCCACCGCCGGGCGACCCGGCGGGCGGGCGCATCCGCCGCGGCCTCGGCCCGGCCGGGAGCGGGTGGGGTGGGCTCAGTCTCGGGGTTTCGGGAGGGGTCCATCAACCCATGGTAGATCGGACGCCGCGGGCGGGGCGCCCTGCCCCGGACCGCCCGCCTGCCCGACCACCCCATGACTGGCCCACTTTCGCTAGTGCCCGACCCCGACAACTAGCAAAAATGGGGCAGCCTTGCTGAAGCGAGTGGTGAGTTGCCCGGATTCGCCAGTGCAGCAGGCGCTGCAACTAGCGAAAGCGGGCGAGTCTCCGCTTGGCCGATGAGCAGTGCGGCCTCGGGTGCCGCAGCCGGGTCAGTGCGTGAGCGCCGACACCGTTCGCGGGCGCACGATGAACCAGAGGCTGAGGATGGAGATGATCGCGCAGACACCCATCACCGAGGCCATCGGGACGGCGGTGCCGACCCCGAGCAGGCCCACGACCGGGGAGATCAGCCCGGCGATGCCGAAGTTGGCGGCGCCGAGCACGGACGCGGCGGTGCCGGCCTCGCTGCCGTGCGAGTTGAGGGCGATGACCTGCACGGTGGGGAAGGTGAACCCGCAACCGGCGATGAAGAACCACAGCGGGATGAGGGTGCCCCACAGGCCCGCGCCCAGCAGGTCGAGGGTGAGAATCGCTGCCGACGTGATCACGAGTACCGCGGTGGCGCCGATCAGGATGTTCTGCGGCCCCACGTTGTAGCGGTGCATCAGCCGCGAGCTGGTCTGCACGCCAACGACGATGCCGAGAGAGTTGACGGCGAAAAGCACCCCGTACTGCTGGGCACTGAACTCGTAGACCTGCTGGAACAGGAACGGTGAGGAGGAAAGGTAGGAGAACAGCCCGGTGAAGGTCATCGCCCCGATGATCGCGACGCCCACGAAGGTGCGGTCGCTGAGCACGGCCCGGTAGCGCTGGCCCAGGCTCGAGTGGCCCGGCACGGTGCGACGATCCTGCGGCAGGGTTTCCACGATCCAGATCGCGACGGCCACCATCACCACGATGCCGTAACCGGCGAGTACCCAGAAGATGCCGCGCCACGGCATCACGAGCAGCAGCTGCGAGCCGACGACGGGGGCAATCACCGGCGCCAGGCCGCTGACCAGGGCCAGGCGGGAGAGCATTTTGACCAGCGGCTTGCCGCCGAACAGGTCGCGCACCATGGCCATGGCCACGACCGCGCCGGCCGCGGCGCCGAAGCCCTGCAGCACCCTGAAAATGCCCAGCGTCACGATCTCGGTCGACAGTGCGGCGCCGACACAGGCGAGCACGTGGAAACCCGTGGCCAGCAGCAGCGGCAACCGGCGGCCGACCTTGTCGCTCCACGGGCCCACGATCAGCTGGCCGAAGCCGAAGCCGATCATGGTGCCGGTCAGGGTGAGCTGGATGGCGGCGGCCGAGACCCCGAGTTCGCTTTCGAGGGTGGGGAACGCGGGCAGGTACAGGTCGATGGTGAACGGGCCGAGGGCCGTGAGCGCGCCGAGGATGATGATATAGACGATGCGCTGCCCGCGGGAAAGCGCGTCACCCGGGTGCCGGGCGGTGGAGGCGAGCTGCGCCTCAGAGATCACGGGGATGACGGCAGTAGTCACGTTGAAGAGTCCTCGGTCGGAGTCGTGCGAAAGGAGTGCGGGCGATCGCCCAGTAGCGAAAAGCGTGCGCCGCTCAGTTCTATTCCACCTCAGCGGCATCCCGGCAAAGATTGCGCGGATCCGGCCTTTTCTGCACGTTCCCGGGCGCCGGGTGCGTCTGAATCCGCCCGGCCTGGTCAACTTTGGAGTTATGCCATCCAGTCGGGGTCGGGGTCGGCAGGGGGGCAGGGTTAGGGAGACTCGGCGGGCGTGCCGGCGGGCACACCTGCCGGGAGTCCGGCCGGGTCGTCGAGCAGGCCCTCGAAGGCCAGCTCCGCGGCGCCGATCATCAGCAGGTTCGAACCGAGCTCCGCGGCGCTGAGCCGCACGGTGCCGAAGGCGGCGTCGAGCGAGTGCTTCGCCACGGCGGAGCGCAACCTGTCGGCATCCACCGCCAGCAGCGCGGCAAGAAACCCGCCGAGCACCACCACCTGTGGGTTGAGGATGTTGATCGCCCCGGCCAGCGCCACCGCGAGGTGGTCGATCTGACGGTTGACCTCGGCGCGTACCTCCGGTGACGTGGATGCCCGCAGCGCCTGTTCGAGCTCGTCGGCATCCGCTCCGGCCAGGCCGAGCACCTCGAGCAGCTCGCGCCGGGTGACCTCGGCCTCCAGGGTGCCGCGGATGCCGGCGGAGTCGACCCGTTCACTGTCACTGACCCTGGTATGCCCGAACTCGCCCGCGTATCCGGCGATGCCGCCGGCAGGCGCACCCCCGACGATCATGCCGCCGCCGATGCCGCTCGCACCGCCGTTGAGGTAGATGAGATCGGTGATGCCCTTGCCAGCGCCGAAAAACCGCTCGGCCATGGCGCCCAGGCTGGCGTCGTTGGCGGCGAGAACCGGGTAGCCGGTCGCGGCCTCGAGCATTTCGGCGAGGGGTTCGTCGATCCAGCCCAGGTGCGGCGCGTGCCGTACGAGTCCGTCGTGGGCGCGCACCAGGCCGGGCACGGCCACGCCGATTCCCACGACCTTGAACCTGGCCTCGAGTTCGCCGCGCATGCCGTCGATCACGGCTGCGGCGATGTTGACGGCCTCGAGCACGCTAGGGGACTGGTCGGTGGGGTAGCGCACCCGGCGGTGCACCTGACCGTCGAGGCCGACGATGCCGATGGTGACGGCGTCGATCTCCGGATTCACGGCGAGCGCCACGACCTGCTCGCTGACACTGACGATGGGACTGGGCCGGCCGACCTGATTGGTGGAGCTCGGTTCGCGCTCGACGACCAGCCCGCGATCGACCAGCTCGGCGACGAGGGCGGCGATGGTGGACCGGTTCAGTCCGGTGACCCTGGTCAGCTGGGACCGCGACGCCGCCCCACTGCGGTGCACGAGTCGCAACACCACAGACAGGTTGTGTCTGCGCACGTCGTCATGGCTGCTGCCCTGCACGGTTCCTCCGTCTGGCTGACGCCCGATTCTGCGAGCGTGAGTCACTCTGGCCCCCAGAATACCCGGCATCTCCCCCGACCCGGCGTGATACGTTGCAGAACGCTACAAATCGACCCAGACAAGGAAGTCCATGGAATTCCCCAGCATGAGAATTGCCCTCACCGGCGGAAGCGGCAAGCTCGGCAGGACCGTGCTCGCCCGGCTCCGCGCCGAGGGCCATCACGTGATCAACTTCGACCTGGCCGGCAGCCGCGAAGCCGGCTTCGTGCGCATCGATCTCACCGACTTCGGACAGGTGGTCGACGCCTTCGCCGGCGTCAACGACCAGGTGGACGGCTTCGACGCCGTGGTGCACCTGGGCGCAATCCCGGCGCCGGGCCTGGCGCCCGATGTCGCCACCTTCCATAACAACATGCTCTCCAGCTACAACGTGTTCCAGGCCGGCCGCCGCAATGGCATCAAGCGCATCGTGTACGCGTCGAGCGAGACGGTGCTCGGCCTGCCGTTCGACGTCGACCCGCCCTACATCCCGGTCGACGAGGAGTACCCGGCCCGGCCGGAGAGCACATACTCGCTGGTGAAGCACCTCGAGGAGCAGATGGCCATCGAGCTGGTGCGCTGGGATCCCGAGCTCTCGATCACGGCGCTGCGGTTCTCCAATGTGATGGACCCGGAGGACTATGCCAGGTTCGACGGGTTCCAGACGGATGCGACGCTGCGCAAGTGGAACCTCTGGGGCTACATCGACGGCCGCGACGGTGCCCAAGCCGTGCTCAAGGCGCTGCAGACCGCCCCGCCCGGCTTCGAACGCTTCATCATCGCCGCCGCGGACACCGTGATGCGCCGGCCCAGCGCCGAGCTCGCCGCCGAGGTCTTCCCGAACGTGCAGCCCACCCGCCTGGTCCCCGGGACCGACACCCTGCTCTCCATCGACAAGGCCCGGCGCCTGCTCGGCTACTCCCCCGAGCACTCCTGGCAAGACCCCCGCTGACCCCTCGTGACCTGTGAGAAAAGCCCCAGAATCTCGATTTCTGGGGCTTTACTCACGGTTCGCGGACCGGGGCGGGGCCGGTCGAACCCCGCTCGACGTAACGCGGCGGCAGCAGGTCGACGTGCGGGGTTCGGTCGCCGGTGATCTGGCGGATGGTCAGTTCCACCGCACGTACTCCGGAGTCCTCCGCGGACAAAGGGATCTCGTCCAGCGGCGGACTGAACGCCGAGGTGTCGAAGACCGCGCAGGCCGAGATCACCGACAGCTGGCCGGGAATCGAGATCCCCCGGGCGGCGAGGATCTCCAGCACCGTGACCTGCACGGATTCGCCGGCGTGCATGACCAGGGCCGTCATGGTCGGCATGGCGCTGAACAGCTCGTCGATACCGCGGCGGATGCTGTCCATGTCGCCGTCCGGCATCACGAAGGCCGTCGCGATGTCATGGTCGTCAGACGCGGCGAAGAACCCGTCCCGGAACCGAAGCGGGTAGTTCGCACCCCAGTCATAGGTCAGGCGTGACATGCCGAGAAGTCCGATCGAACGGTGCCCGAGGTCGGCGAGCCGGCCGACGGCCAGGTGCGCGGCCTCCTCGAAGTCCAGGTCGACGCAGACCAGCCCGGAGGTGTCGGCCGGCACGCCGATGACCGTGGCGGGGATGTTGAGAGCGCGCAGCAGCGGCATCCGCTCGTCGTCCAGGGAGACGTCCAGCGCGATGATGCCGTCGGCGAGTCGGCTCGAGGTCACCCGCTCCAGCCCGGTGGAGGCCTCGTCGGCGGTGAGCAGAAGCACGTCGTAGTCGATCTTGCGGGCCGCCGTGGCGACGGCGAGCACGAAGGACATCAGCACCCCGGCCTGGGTGTCGGGGCGCACGGGGGCGGTCAGGGCGAAGATGCGGGTGCGGGTGCCGGCTAGCATCCTGGCCCCGGCATTAGGCCGGTAGCCGAGCTCCTGGATGGCGCTGACCACCCGGTTCCTGGTGGACTCGGCGATGGAGCGGTTGCCGCTGAGCGTGTACGACACCGTGCTGATCGACACCCCGGCGAGACGGGCTACGTCGTTGATAGTTGCCATGCGTCCTCTGATACCTGGATGGAGCCGTCAGTGCGTCACTGCTAAGAATACCCAGCGCCCGGCCGGCTGCCGCCCGGGCGCTGGGTACTGGAATCAGCCCTTGACGGCGCCGATCATGACTCCGGAGCTGATGTGCTTCTGCAGGAACGGGTAGACGATCAGCACCGGCACCAGCGCGATGATCACGACGGCCATCTGCACCGCCAGGGTGGCGACCTCACCGCTGCCCACACTCACCTGGCCGGGCACCGAGACGCCCTGGAGCACGTAGGAGCGCAGGATCACCTGCAGCGGCAGCTTTTCGCTGTCGTTGATGTACAGGGTGGCGTTGAAGAACGCGTTCCAGTAGCCGACGCCGTAGAACAGGCCGATCACGGTGATCACCGAGCGTGACATCGGCAGCACCATCTTGGTGAGGATGCGCCAGTCGCCGGCGCCGTCGATGCGCGCGCTGTCGATGATCGACTGGTCGATGCCCATGAAGAAGCCGCGCATCAGGAAGATGTTGAACACGCTGATGCAGCTGGGCAGGATCAGCGACCAGTACGAGTTGATCAGGCCCAGGTTGCTCACCAGCAGGTAGCTGGGGATCATGCCCGCACCGAAGAACATGGTGATCAGCAGGAAGAACAGGATCGGCCGGTGCGCGTATGAGCCGGGCCTGGAGAGCCCGTAGGCGGCCATCACCGACACCACCAGGCTGATCAGGGTGCCCACCGCGGTGATGCCGACACTGACCATGACGGCCCGGGTGACCACTCCGCCGGAGAGGATCTGTTCGTAGGCGGAGAAGGTGAGCTCGCCGGGCACCATCACCATGCCGCCGGCCGCCGTGATGGTGGCCTGCGAGGAGAAGCTGGTGAGCACGACGATGTAGAGGGGTATGACGATCAGGGCGGCCATGCCGAAGAGCACGATGCCGCGGGCACCGGCTTCGAGCGGAGCGCGGGGCTCCTCCCAAGCCGGCCGGATGACCCGGGGAGGACGGGAGCGCGCTGAGGCGCGTGGTTTGGTGGTGATACTCATGATTTCTGGTAGACCCCGGCTTCTCCGAATAGGTGCGCGAGTTTGTTGGCGCCCAGCACCAGGATCACGCTGATCACGCCCTTGATCAGGCCTGCGGCGGCGGCGTAACTCCAGTCGCCGTTTTGGATGCCTGAGTAGTAGACGAAGGTGTCCAGCACCTCCGCCGCACCCGCTCCGACCGCGTCACGTTGTAGCAGCAACTGCTCGAAGCCCACGGTGAGGGAATCCCCCAGGCGCAGGATGAGCAGCAGGATGATGATCGGCCGCAGGGCGGGCAGGGTGATGTGCCACATCCGCTTGAGCCGGCCGGCGCCATCCATCGCCGCAGCCTCGTACTGACTCGGGTCGATGGCGCTGAGCGCGGCGAGGAACACGATGATTCCCCAGCCGGCGTCCTTCCAGAGCGCCTGAGAGGTGACCAGGATCAGGAAGGTGTCTGGCTGGGTCATCAGGTTGACCGCCTCGATGCCGTTGTCGCGCAGGAACTGGTTGAGCAGCCCCGCCCCGCCGAGGATCTGCTGGAAGATCGAGATCACGATCACCCAGGACAGGAAGTGCGGCAGGTAGACGATCGACTGGAACAGCGACCGCACCCGCGGGCTGAGCAGCCCCTGAAACAGGATCGCCAGCATGATCGGCACCGGGAAGAAGAAGACCAGCTGGAACGCTGTGATGGTGAGGGTGTTGCGCACCGCCGACCAGAAGGCCTCGTCGGCCAGCACCCGTTCGAAGTTGGCGAAGCCGACCCACGGGTTCTCGAACGCTCCCACGTAGGGCGAGTAGTCCTGGAAGGCGATCGCATTGCCGACGATCGGCACGTAGGCGAACAACGCGGTGAGCAGCAGCGCCGGCAGCACCATGATCAACAGGGTGCGGTCGCGCTTGAACAGGGCGCGGCGCTTCTTCCGCTTTTTCGCCGTCGCGGCCTTCAGGGTGGCGGGGTCTGCGGGCGGCGCCTCCGGAGTGGGGCGCCGCTCGTCGGTTAAGGTCATCGGCCCGGCCTACGCGTCCAGGTACTTCTGGTAGAACTTGCGCAGCTCGTTGCCACCGTTGGACTTCCAGGTCTCGATCGCGCCGTCCAGGGCCGAGAGTTCCTTGCGCCCGTTGGCCACGTCGGCCTTGAGGTCGTCGAAGGGCTTGCCCAGCGAACCGAACTTGGCCGGTTCCTGGATCTGCACCCCGTAGAGCACCGGGTCGGCCGCGAAGGCACTCATCCGGGCGCTCCAGTTGCAGTAGTCGGTCACGAACTGCGGGTACTCCACGTGCGCCTGCACGACCGGCGGGTGCACCAGGAACGAGTAGGTCGAGGTGACCTCGGCCTGGCCCTTGGCGTTGAGCACCGGGGCGCCGTTCGCGTCCAGGTCGTAGTGGGTGCCCTGAACCCCGGAGTTGAGGAGCTGGTACTCCGCGGTGCCGAACGGTGCCGCGATGAAGTCGGCCACGGCGAGCATCTCCTTGATGGCCTTTTCGTCGGCCTTCTTGTTGATGAAGCTGAAGATGTTGGTGGGGCTGCCCTTGTACAGGGTGGGGTCGCCGCCGTCGGCCGCGAAGAAGTCCATGGCCTGGGTGTTGTAACGCGGGTTGGACGGCAGCACCCTGGCGAGGGACTCGGCCCAGCCGCCCACGCCGTCGCTCTTGACCAGTGTGTTCCCGGCCTCGTAGCGACTGTTGGCCTGCTGGTCATTGCCGGCCATGGCGTCCGGGTGCACCGCACCGGACTTGAACAGGCGGGTCAGCCAGTCCAGGGCCTCGCGGTACTGGTCGGTCTCGAACTTGTGCACCAGCTTGCCGTCGGCGACGGTCCACTTGTCTGGCACGCCGAACATGATCTGACCGGCGTTCCACAGGTCATCGGCACCCCAGCGGTTCTTGGACGCATCCGTCGCCTCGGTGAGGATGGTGATGAAGCTCTCGGCGTCGGTGGGCAGCGGCAGGCCGAGCTCGTCGAAGATGTCCTTGCGGTAGAAGAACGCGTTCTGGATGACCTCACCCGGGTACGGAAGCCCGAAGAGCTTGCCTTGGAAGACCGAGTACTTCCACGAGTCGGTCGGAATGTTGGCCAGGTTGGGGTAGTCCTTCACCTTGTCGCCGGCGAGATAGGGGCTGAGGTCGGCGAACAGGGAGGTGACGGCCTGGTCGAATTTGGGCGGCAGGTTCCAGGACGGGATGACCACCATGTCCGGCACGTTGTTCGGCGAGGCGAGCACGGCCTGGATCTTTTCGCCGTAGGTGTTGCCGTCGGAGACCTGGAACTTGATCGTCGCGCCCAGTTCCTTGTTCACGGCCTTGAAGTAGTCGTTGTTCGAGCTGGGGATGGTCCACCAGGCCGGGGAGAGCGCGGTGTACGACCCGCCGGCGCCCGGTACCTTCGCCACGGACTTGCGCAGCGTGGTGGGCAGCTTCAGGTAGCCGGCGGTGGAGCCGTTGACGCTGACCAGGTCCGGGACCGCGAAGTCCACCGGATAGTAGTTCGGGATGACGCCGGCGATGTCCTCGGCGCTGAACAAGCCGCCCGACGTGCTGGCCGTTCCTGTGCTGCAGCCGGCGAGAGTGGCTGCGGCCGCTCCGGCACCTACGAAGCCCAGGAAGGACCTCCGGTTCAGCGGCTTCTTGGCGAATGCTCTCAGATCAGAACTGGCCGTTTGGATGCTCATGCTGCCTCACTTCTTCGTAAGTTGCTGTTCTTGCCGAGGCCTGGAAAAGCAAGATTTGCCCCCAAGTCCAACTCCCTGCGGAAGCGCTTCGACAATCGGGAGTGTACAGGGAGGAATTACGCGGAGGCAACCACAAATCGTGAATTGTGACCTAGACTCGGCATGTCGACGTAGTTTTCGCGACAACTGTCGAAACGCTTCGACGGTCACCGAACCAGGAAGAACTTGATGACGCACGGCACCGACGCCGCAACGGCACACCACCTACTCGACCAGCTCACCGTCGAGGAGAAGCTCAGCCTGCTGCATCAGGCCAATCCCGCCATCGAGCGCCTGGGGCTGGACGCCTTCTCCACCGGCACCGAGGGCCTGCACGGCCTGTCCTGGCTCGGCGAGGCCACGCTGTTCCCGCAGCCGGTCGGCCTCGCCGCCTCTTGGGACCTGGACCTGGTGCGTCGGGTAGGCGAAGCCGTGGGCATCGAGGTGCGGGGCAAGCACGCCGACTCCCCCGCGGTGAGCCTGAACGTGTGGGCGCCGGTGGTGAACCCGCTGCGGCATCCGCTCTGGGGCCGCAACGAGGAGGGCTACTCCGAGGACTCCTGGCTGACCGGTCTGCTCGGCTGCGCCTACTCGTGGGGCCTGCGCGGGAACGATCCCGTGCGCTGGCGCACGGTGCCCACCCTCAAGCACTTCCTCGGCTACAACAACGAGGTCGACCGCTCCACGACCAATTCGCAGCTGCGCCAGCGAGTGCTGCACGAGTATGAGCTGCCGGCCTACCGCCCGGCCATCGAAGAGGGCGCCGCCGGCGCCGCGATGCTCTCCTACAACCTGGTGAACGGCCACCCGGCGCACGTCTCCGACCTCGTCGCGGCACACCTGCGCACCTGGGTGGCCGACAGTGCCGACCTGTTCATCGTCAGCGACGCCGCCGCCCCCACCAACCTCTTCGTGTCCGAGGAGTTCTTCGACGGACCCGTGGCCGCTCACGCCGCCGCGTTGATCGCCGGCGTCGACAGCTTCACCGACAACGACACCAACACCGAACCCACGGTCTCGGCCATACGCCAAGCCCTCGCTGAGGGACTCATCGGCATCGAGCACGTGGATGCCGCGGTGCTGCGCCTGCTCACGGCCCGCGCCCGCACCGGCGAATTCGACACCGAACCGCATCAATACGCCGGCATCACCGCCGACGTGATCGGCTCACCCGCCCACCTGGCCCTGGCGAGGGAGGCAGCCGCGGCCGGTACCGTGCTGCTGAAGAACGACCCTGTCGCCGGCACCCCGGTGCTGCCGCTGGCCCCGGCGTCCCGGGTCGCCCTCCTCGGGCCGCTCGCCGACCGGGTCCTGGCCGATTGGTACAGCGGCAGTCTGATCGCCCCGGTGAGCCTCACAGATGGGCTGGCCACGGCGCTGGCCGCCACCGGCGGTGGCGTCACCGTCGCCAGCGGCAGCGACCTGATCGCGCTCCGCGACCCGCGCACCGGCCGCTACCTCACCTCCGGCGGACCCGACGGCGGGCGTCTGCACGCCGCGAGCGACACCGTCGGCGACGCGCAGACCTTTGAACTGACCGAGTGGGGTCATGGCCACGTCACCCTGCGGAACACCGCAACCGACCGCCTCGTCACCCGCGGCGCGCACGGCTATCTTGAGGACACCGCCACCCGGGTGGGCGGCTGGGTCGCCCAGGAAGACCTGCGCCTGCTCCGCCACGACGACGGCAGCGTGTCGCTGCAGCACCGCGGCTCCGGCCTCTGGCTGCACGCCGACCTCGGCAACGGCGCCATCCTGGCCCAGCCGGCCTCCGAGGCCACGGCCGACAGATTCGGCCTCCGGGTGCTGCGCTCCGGGCTCGCCCACGCCGCCCATGTGGCCGCCGAGGCCGACACCGTGATCGTCACCGTCGGCAACGACCCGCACCTGGGCGGCCGCGAGACCGAGGACCGTCCGGCCCTCGCGCTGCCGGAGCACCAGGCCGAACTTGTCGGCGCGGCCGCCGATGCCAATGCGCACCTGGCGCTGCTGGTGATCTCCTCCTACCCGTTCGCCCTCGGCGGGGCACTCGAGAAGGCCCCGGCCATCCTGTGGTCGTCGCACGCCGGCGAAGCGCTCGGCCACGGCCTCGCCGACGTGCTCACCGGCGCGGTGGAGCCCACCGGGCGTCTCGCACAGACCTGGTGGTCCGGCGAGTCCGACCTCGCCGACGTGCTCGACTACGACATCATCACCAGCGCCAGTACCTACCTCTATTCCTCGGCAACACCCGACTTCGCCTTCGGCCACGGGCTCGGTTACGCCAGGGCATCCGTGTCGGCCGCCACGCTGTCCGCCAGCCGGGTTCGGTGGACCGACGAGACCGGACTGACTCCGGTCACCGTGACCGTCGGAGTGATCGGCGACCCCGGCGACGCGCAGCCCGCGGGGCCGGCCGTTGCCACCGTGCAGCTCTACGTCGCGGCGAACGCGCACCGGCTGCCGTTCCCCCGCCGCCGCCTGGCCGGCTTCGGTCGGGTGAGCGTCGCGGCCGGCGGTGCCGCAGAGCTGACCATCGCCCTCGACCCTGCCGCGTTGATGGTCTGGGACGTGACCACCCAACGCCTCATCGTGGAAACCGGCGACTACGAGATGCTCGTCGGCCGCTCGGCCGAGAGCATCGACCACCGGCTGCTGTTGCACGTCGACGGTGTCTCCGTCGCACCCCGCAACCCTGTCGCCGGGTTCGGCGCCGATTCCTTCGACCACACCGGGCACAGCGACACCGTGCGGAGCGAGCTGGTGGCGTACACACCGCTGGCCGGCACCGCCGTGGCGGTGGCCGCCGATGCGCGGCGCGCCCGCCTGGTCTACCTGACGGTGGACCTGGCCGCCCTGGCCGGGGTGCTCGCGGTCGAGGCCCGCGGCACCGGCCGGATCGACCTGGAGAGCCGCCGCGATGGACTGTGGTCACCGCTCGGCAGCGCCGAGGTCGGTACGCTCGACTGGAAGACCGTGTCGATTCGTCTCGAGGGTGCGGGCACCAACGCCGCACCGGCCGACCTTCGGGTCACTCTGTCGCGGGGGGTGCAGCTCGCGTTCCTCGGCGGGCCGCACATCGCGCTTTCCTAGATTCGCCGCATCCATTCACCATCAGCATCACCGACTAGACGGGACATCATGCTCAGCAATCTGACCGGATGGCACTTCATCATCATCCTCTTCGTCGTTCTCCTGCTCTTCGGCGCACCCAAACTGCCCGCACTGGCGCGCAGCATGGGCCAGTCGATGAAGATCCTCAAGACCGAGCTGGCGCCCACCGACGCCGCCGTGCCCGACGAGAAGCCGGCCACCGCCCCCGCCGCAACGACGCTCGACAAGCCCAAGCCCTAACCCCCGTCCCGGTCACGAGAGGGTGCCGTCGGGTGCCCTGAAGAGACGGATGCCAGTGGTGGGCACAACGACCTCGTGCCGGCGGCCGCGGTAGCCGACGAGCCTGGCGCCCGCGAAGCGCTCCGCGCGGGCGCGCAGTGTCACGCTCACCAGGGTTCCGTCGGACCAGGTCAGGTCGACGAGCACGCCGCCCCGGGCGGCCAGCCCGGTCACCCGACCCTCGGGCATTGACGCGGGCAGCGCCGGCAGCAGCTCGAGGGTGCCGGTGTGCGACTGCAGTAGCAGCTCGCAGACCGCGGCGACAAAGCCCAGGTTGCCGTCGATCTGGAACGGCGGATGCGCGGCGAAGAAGTTGGGGTACAGCCCGCCGGCATGGGGACCGGCGTCGTCGCGGGCCGGCCGCAGCACCAGCTCGAGCAGGTCGTCGACCTTGGTGGGCTGGTGCAGCCTGGCGCGTAGGCACAGTTTCCAGGCCAGCGACCAGCCGGTGGAGTCGTCACCGCGGCGGTCGAGGGTGGCCGACGCCGCCCGGGCGTGCTCGGCACTCAGACCGTCGCCGGGGTACAGCCCCACCAGGTGCGAGACGTGCCGGTGCTGCGGGTCGGTTTCGAGGCGCTCCCGGTCCCACTCGAACAGGGTGCCGTCGCTGCCGATTCGGGGGCCGGGGATGCGCACCAGCGCGGCCGCCGCCTCGGCGAGGATCGGGTCGTCGCCCTGCCCGCTGTCGGCGGCGAGGCCGGGCAGCAGCGCGAACAGTTCGCGCAGCAGGGTGCGGTCCATGGTCGACCCGGTGCCGGCCGCGACCGGCCGGCCGTTCTGCAGGAACTGGTTCTCTGGCGACGTGGAGGGCCGGGTGGTCAGGCTGCCGCCGGGCAGTTCCACCAGGAAGTCGAGGCAGAACCGGGCGGCCCCGGCCGCGAGGCGCCACAGCCGGGCTAGCTGGTCGGGCGTGGCGGTGCCGAACCGGCGCACCTCGTCGAGCTGCCGCACCAACCAGACCCCGGCCATCGGCCACTGCGCCCAGGAGGCGTCGCCGGTGACCGGCGAGCTGAACGCCCATCCGTCGGAGTTGTGGTGCGCAACCCAGCCCCGGCAGCCGTAGAGCCGGTCGGCGGTGTTCGCGCCCCGCTCGGCGAGGGCCTCCACAAAGGTGAGCAGGGGCTCAGCGGTCTCGCCGAGCCGGGCCACGTGGGCGCCCCAGTAGTTCATTTGGGTGTTGATGTTGAGGGTGTAGTTGCTGCTCCACGGCGGCTGCATGGAGTCGTTCCAGAGGCCCTGCAGGGTGGCGGGCAACCCGCCAGGTCGGGAGGACGCTATCAAGAGGTAGCGGCCGTAGTCGAAGAGGAGCGACAACAGGCCGGGATCGGTCAGCGCGGCCGGGCGGGGGTCGATGGCGGCGCGGTCGAGCCGGTCGGGAGCGGTCCAGCCGTCGGCACCGGCCGGCCCGGGCAGGTCCAGGCTGACCCTGTCGAACAGGGCCGTGTAGTCCAGCCGGTGCCGGGCGGCGAGGTCGTCGACGGATGCCCCGGCGACAGCGCCCAGGCGGGCCGAGGCGGTGGCGGCGCCATCCGCTGCGGTGCCGGAGGCCGGCCGGCCGGCGGCGGTGAAGGTGGTCTCGGTGGCCGCGCAGACCAGGATCTCCCTGGCACCCTCGATGCGGAGGGCCCCTGACCCGTCGGGTGCGGCGTGACCGTCATGCCGCACAGACACCACGATGGCGCCCTGCAGCGGCTGGATGCCGTCCAGTTCCCAGATGGCGGCGGGCCGGTCGGGCCGGTGCCCCGGCGCCACGTCGGCCGGCAGCTGCAGCCGAAGACTCAGGCCGTCGGTCGTGACCGTGCGGCCGAGTTCGGCGAGCGGGCTGCTGACCGAGACCGTGAAGACCGGGTCGGACAGGGCGGCGTCGGCCACGATGTGGTGCACGAGCACCCCGTCGGGGTGGCTGGCGAAGCTGGTCTGTTCGAGGCCGGCCCCTTGGATGTGGTGGACGGCGTCGGCCAGGTCGAGCCACCGCCTGGTGAGGGCGTGGCCGCCGGGTAGGTCGATCTGCACGGTGCCGAACGGCAGGAAGGCCTGGGTGTACTCGGCGCTCAGCACCGCCAGTTCTGCCTCGGCCTCGGTCGCGCGGTCCTCGGCGAGGTGCGCACGGGCCGCGGCCAGCGCGGCCGCGGCAACCGCCGCATCCACCTGCCCGTGGTGATGTTCGCTGGCCGTCGAGCCCGACCAGGCGGTTTCGTCGTTCAGGTGCAGCCGGGTGCACCTGTCGGTGGCGTCGACCATGGCGCCCAGGCTGCCGTTGCCGAGCGGGAGGGCGTCCAGCCAGCTCCCGCTCTGGTCGGTGTAGGAGAGCACGCTCATCCCTAGAACCGCACCCCGCCGGCGGCCAGGCCGGTTTTCCAGTACCGCTGCAGCGACACGAAGACCACGATGATCGGGATGATCGACACCAGGGAGCCGATCACCACGAGGGTCTGCAGGCCGGGGATGGTGATGGAGGCCTGGCTCCAGCCCGACAGCCCGACGGTGACCGGTTGCAGCCGGGCGTCGCTGAGCACCAGCAGCGGCAGCATGAAGTTGTTCCAGCTGCCGATGAACGCGAACAACAAGATGGTGACGCCGCCGGGGCTGAGCAGTTTGAGGGCGATCGAGAAGAACGCCCGCCACTCGCTGGCACCGTCGAGCCTGGCGGCCTCGAGCAACTCCATCGGCATAGCCGACTGCGCGAAGACGAAGGCGAGCAGCACGCCGAACGGGTAGGCCAGGCTGGGCAGCAAGATGCCCCAGATGGTGTTGTTCAACCCGAGCTCCACCAGCAACAGGTAGGTGGGCTGGGCCAGCACGGTCTGAGGGATGAGCATGCTGCCCAGCACCGCACCGAGCACCATGGTGCGCCCCTTGAAGCGGTACATCGCCAGCGCGTAGCCGGAGATCAGGCAGACGAACGTCATCGCGATCGAGCCGAGCCCCGAGTAGATCATCGAGTTGCCCATCCAGCGCCAGAAGATGCCGTCGTTGTAGGTGCTCAGGTCAACGAGGTTCTCCATCAGGTTGAAGTTCGAGAACACGAAACCCGGGGTGCTGAACAGTTCGGCCGTGCTCTTGGTGGATGCCACGATCAGCCAGTACACCGGCACCAGGAAGTACAGGGTGATCGCGCCCATGAAGATCCAGGCGGCGATGCGGGCGCCCCGACTGGGGCGTTCGCCCTCGGCCAGGACCGAGGGCCGGGAGGAGCCGGCCTTCTGGGCGGCCCGCCGGGAGCGTGCCTCACGCACGGGCGGCGGCGAGGACGTGACTGTGACCTGCGTCATCATGCCTTCCCTTTCTTTCGGTTGGTCATGATGGACACCACGATCGAGAGCACGAAGGTCGCCAGCCCGAGGATGATGGCCATCGCCGAACCGAGGTTGATGTTTCCGCCGAGGGTGGTGGCCGAGAAGATCGCCATGTTCGGCGTGTAACTGCCCGAGATGTTCGAGGTCACCGAGCGCATGGTCATCGGCACGTTGAACAGCTGCAGGGTGCCGATGATCGAGAACAACGTGGTGAGCATCAGGGCCGGGTAGATCATCGGCAGCTTGATCTGCATGGCCATCCGGAATTCGCTGGCCCCGTCGAGGCGGGCGGCCTCGTACATTTCGCGGGGAACCGTCTGCAGGGCGGAGAACAGGATGATCATGTTGACGCCGGTGACCGACCAGACCGCCACGTTGGCGATCGACCAGAGCACGGTGCCCGGGCCGAGGAAGTCCAGCGAGACGCCGAGGTCTGCCAGACCCTCCACGATCGGGCTCACCCGCGGCTGGTACAGGAATCCCCAGATCAGGGCGGCCACGACGGACGGCACCGCATACGGCAGGAACACCGCGAGCTGGAAGAACCGTTTGGCCTTGACCACGGCGGAGTCGAACAGGAGCGCCAGCAGGAGGGAGAGTGCCAGCATGATCGGCACTTGCACGACGCCGAAGAGCAGCACCCGGCCGAAGCTGTCCATGAAGGCCGAGTTGGCGAACGCCTGCACGTAATTGTCGAAGCCGACGAACATCGAGTCGTTGTCGCCGCCGAAGCCGAGGCCGCTGCGTTTGACCTGGAAGAAGCTCGTGTACAGCGCCACCACGATCGGCAGGATCATGAAGACCACAAACGAGAGCATGAAGGGCGCGAGGAAGATATACGGGGCCACCCGCATCCCCCCGCCGGCGCGGGTGCCGCGCCGGCGGGGGGATGCTGCGGGGGCGCCGGGAGGCGCCGTCAGGGTCGAGGAGGTCATTTGACGCTCAGACCGCTGTCCTTGAGGTTGGTCACGGTCAGCGCCTGCACCGCGTCCAGGGCCTCGGCGAAGGTCTGCGCACCCGTGCCGACCTTGGCGAACTCGTCCTTGAGGGCATCCTGGGTGATGTCGTAGTTCGGACCGTCGACCCAGCTGCTCGGCACGTTCTTGGCCGCGTCGATGAAGACCTCGTTGATGACCTGACCGCCGAAGAACTCCTGCTCGGTCAGCATGGCGGGATTGTCGAGACCGGCCAGCGCGGTCGGGAACAGCCCACCCTCCTTGATCAGGATGTCGAGGGATTCGTCCGAGCTGTTCAGCCAGGTGAGGAACTCCACGGCCTGCTCCACGTTTTCGGTTCCGGTGGGAACCACGTCGACGCTACCACCGGTTTCACCGGCGGCATCGCTTCCCGCGAAGGTGGGCGACGGTGCGACCGACCACTTGCCGGTCAGGTCTGCGGCGTTCTCGGCCAGCAGGGCCGGGAACCACGCGGCGTAGTTGATGCTCGCGATGGTGCCCGCGTTGACCTCGGCCCAGTACTCCGGGGTCCACATGTCGACCACCTTGACCAGCTGCTCGTCGACGAGGGTCTGCCAGATGGCGGCGACCTCCTGGCTCTTGTCGTTGTCGACCTCCACGGTCCACGCGTCGCCGTCGATGGTGTTGAAGGTGCCCTCGTTCTGCCAGACCTGCTCGGTCCAGAGGCCGATCTCGTTCGGCGAGAACTGGCCGATGTAGATGTCGGGGTTGGCGGCCTTGAGCGCGCGGGCCGTCTCCAGGTACTCGTCCCAGGTGGTGGGCGCGGCGAGGTTGTACTGGGTGAAGATGTCGGAGCGGTACATCAGACCGGTGGGGCCGGAGTCCTGCGGGATGGCGTAGACGCCGTCGCCGAACTCGACGCCCTTCCAGGAACTGGCGGTGAACGACGCGTCGAGGCCGTCGGTGTACTCACCGATGTCGATCAGCCGGTTGTTGATGATGTGGCCGGGCAGCGAGTGAACGGACATCTGCACGGCATCCGGTGCGGTGCCCGCGTCGATGGCCGGAGGGATCTTCGCGCCGTCGTCGCCGGTCATCCGGAAGAATTCGACCTGGATGTCGGGGTTGGTGTCGTTCCAGGTTTCGACCGCGGTCTCAAGGCCGGGGGCCCAGCCCCAGAATTCGAGGGTGACGGCGCCGGTGTCGGAGCCGGCGGAGGAGGAGCAGCCGGCCAGCAACAGCGCGGACGCTGCCGTGAGGGCGACGGCGGAGCCGAAGGTTCGAAGAGAGCGGTTGAGTGCCATCATTGGCATCCTTTCTGGGTGTGCCACGGGACTGTGGCTGTGCCAGGCGGTTCGACTGCGAACCGCCTGGCTGGGTGACATCAGGGGTGGTGCGGGGCATCCGGCAGGGCATCCTCGCGGAGCACGATCGAGGCGGCGGGGGCCAACTCGATGTCGCCGGAGAGCTGCGCGTCGGTGAGCAGGTCGTAGCCGTTCAGGTCGACCGTGCGGGGACTCTCTCCGTGGTTGAAGACGAAGAGGTAGCTGCGGGTGCCGGCGTAGCGGCGTACGATTTCGACCCCGTCGCCGGCCTGCGGGTGTTCCGGCGTCACGCCGGCCTCCGCGAGGATGCGGCCGATGTGGTCGCCGAGCGCCGCGGCATCCAGCCGGGTGGCCAGGTAGTGCACGGTGCCGGCGCCGAGCCGGTTGCGGGTGATCGCCGGCCCGCCGGCCAGCGGAGCGTGGGTGAAGGTGGCCAGCACCTCGGCGCCGGTGACCTGCAGGTCTTCGGCCCAGGCATCCGCCAGCGACCCGTCGGAGAGCTGCACGGTCTCGCCGGCGGCGAGCGGGTGGTGCTCTTCGACGCGGATGCCCGCCAGCGGGGCAAAGGCGCCGCTGAAGCCGCCGGGGCGCACGCTGAGGTTTTCGTCGGTGGTGCCGGAGAAGAACCAGACCGCCGCGTGACCGCCGGCCGTGACGAAGGCGCGCAGCGTCTCGGCCTCGGCGTCGGAGGCGGCGATCTTGTTCGGCACCAGCACCAGGTCGTAGCCGGAGAGGTCCTGATCGAGCCGCACCACGTCGCAGGAGACGCCCTGCCACCAGAGCGCCCGGTGCACGGCGCGCACGGCGGGCAGGAAGGCGAGGTCGTCGGAGGGCAAGGCGCGCGTCTCGGCGGCCCACCAGGCGATGGAATCCCAGACGATGGCGACCCGGGCGTCGTTCACCCGGCGGCCGTCCGCGGGCGGTTCTGCGATCTCGGCTAACGACGTGAGGGTGTGCCCGAGGGCGACGATCTCGCGGAACACCCGGGTGTCCTCCCCCGCGTGCGGCACCATCGGCGAGTGGAAGAACTCCGCGCCGACCCGCGGCGAACGCCACTGGAAGAACAGGCTGCCGGTGGCGCCCCTGGCCAGGTATTGCAGGGTGTTGCGCTCGAGCCGGCCTGGGTCCTTGGCGAACAGACGCGCGGCGGCGTAGTCGTAGATCAGGCTGGTGGCCTGCTCCATCAGTACCCAGGGTCGGCCCTGGTTGAACGAGCGGGCCACGTCGGCGCCGAACGCCACGTGGGTCTCCCCTTCGATGTCGCGGGCGCTGGGATAGTGGTCGATCGACACCTCGTCGATCTCGGCGGCGAAATCCCACTGGTCGTAGTGGTTCCAGCTGGGCAGCATGAAGTTGGTCGTCACCGGCACGCCGGGGCTCAGCTCGCGGATGACCGCGACCTGCTCGCGCAGCGCGTCGCGGAGAGTGTCGGCGGAGAACCGTTTGAAGTCGAGCAGGTGCGCCGGGTTCGGCAGGTACTGGGTAGCCTGCGGCGCCAGGATGTGCTCGAAGGTGGCGTAGCTCTGCGACCAGAACGCACTGTTCCAGGTGCTGTTCAGCGCGGCCACGGTGCCATAGCGCTCGGCCAGCCACAGCCTGAACGCCCGGTCCGTCTCGGGGCCGTACGAGACCGTGCCGTACTCGTTGTGCACGTGCCACATTCGCAGCGCCGGATGCCGGCCGTACCGTTCGGCGAGCGCGCCGGCGATCCGCCGCGCGGCATCCCGGTACGCCGGGGCGGCCGGGTTGTAGGTGTCCCGGCTGCCGTGCACCAGGCGCACGCCGTCCGCGGTGACCGGCAGGGCCTCCGGGTGGGCAAAGGTGAACCACGGCGGCGGCGACGCGGTGGGGGTGGCGAGCACCACCCCGATCCCGTTGGTGTGCATCAGGTCCATCACCCTGTCGAGCCAGCCGAAGTCGTACCGGCCTTCTTCGGGCTCGAGCGACGACCAGGAGAAGACCCCGACGGTGACCCGGTTGACGTGCGCCTCACGCATCAGGCGCACATCCTCCGCCCACACCGATTCGGGCCACTGCTCGGGGTTGTAGTCGCCGCCGTACACGAACTCGCTCAAGGTATATCCATCCGTACGTGCCGCGAACTGTGAGCTGTACCTCGAAAAACGAGGATTTCTGGGGCAAAGCTCACAGTTCGCGGGCTGGTGTGTGGGGTTAGGGGAGGGGCAGGGTGCGGGTGGCGACCAGGGCCGCGTACCAGTGGGCGCTGTCCTTGGGGGTGCGCACCAGGGTGTCGTAGTCCACGTGCACGATGCCGAACCGCTTGGAATAGCCGTAGCCCCACTCGAAGTTGTCCATCAGCGACCACACCTGGTAGCCGCGCAGGTCGACGCCGCGGGCCAGTGCGCGGTGCGCGGCGGTGAAGTGCCGGCGCAGGTAGTCGGTGCGGTCCACGTCGTGCACGCGGGGTCCGTCCTCCGTCTGCACGACCGTGTCGGCGAACGCCGCACCGTTCTCGGTGACCATC
The DNA here is from genome assembly GCF_004403385.1 of Cryobacterium sp. TMT4-31. NCBI lineage: Bacteria > Bacillati > Actinomycetota > Actinomycetes > Micrococcales > Microbacteriaceae > Cryobacterium > Cryobacterium sp. TMT4-31. The sequence continues at coordinate 61,220 of NZ_SOGI01000063.1, read as the reverse complement.
AGCGGCTGCGCCGGGAACTCCTCGTGCAGCGCCACGAGCAGCTCCTCGAGGCCGGCCGGTTCGATGTTCCAGCCCATCTCGGTGTACGGGCCGGGCTGGGCGAGGAACTCGACCCTGTCGGCGCCGGGCCACGGCGAGGCACCGACATCCTTGTGCCCGTCGGCGTTCTGGCGCGGTGCCGCCCCGTCCCACAGCCGAACCAGGGTGGTGGAGTAGTAGTTGACGCCGAGCACGTCCAGCGGCTGGTGGATGATCTCGGTATCGCCGGGCAGGATGAACGCCCAGTCGGTGATGTCCTTGGTGTCTTCGAAGACATCCGCCGGGTAGGCGCCGGTCAGCAGAGGGCCCAGGAACACCCGGTTGGCGAGGGCGTCGATCTGCCGCACGGCCTCCGGCCCGGTCTCGCCCTCGCCGCGCAGCACGTGCAGGTTGAGGGTGATCGAGAAGTCGGGGTCGTTGGTCACCAGCGGCTTGAGCGCCAGGATCGCCAGGCCGTGCGCCAGGTTGAGGTGGTGCACGGCGGTGAGCGCCTCGGCGCCGTCGGTGCGGCCGGGCGCGTGCGAGCCGGAACCGTAGCCCAGGTAGGCGGAGCACCACGGTTCGTTCAGGGTGGTCCAGGTGTCCACTCGGTCGCCGAATGCCGCGCCCAGGATCGCCGCGTAGTCGGCGAACGCGTACGCGGTGGCCCGGTTGGTCCAGCCGCCCTCGTCCTCGAGGGCCTGCGGCAGGTCCCAGTGGTAGAGGGTGACGATCGGGCTGATGCCCCGGGCGATCAGCCCGTCGATCAGCCGGCCGTAGAAGTCCAGGCCCGCCTGGTTGGCCGGGCCGCGGCCGGTGGGCTGGATGCGTGACCAGGCGATGGAGAACCGATACGCCTGCAGGCCCAGCGTCACCATCATGTCGAGGTCCTCGTCGAGCCGGTGGTAGTGGCCGGAGGCGACGTCGCCGGTGTCGCCGTTCCAGATCTTGCCGGGGGTGTGGCTGAAGGTGTCCCAGATCGAGGGGCCCCGGCCGTCCTCGTCGAAGGCGCCCTCGATCTGGTAGCTGGCCGTGGCGGAGCCGAAGATGAACGAGTCCGGGAACGTCAGGCCGGCGTCGCGGTAGTCGGGTGAGGCCTGCGTGGTGCTCTGCTCGATGATGCTCATCGGAGGGTGGCCTTTCGGTCGGTGGAGGAGAGGATGTCGCCGCCGGCGAGGCGGGCCCGGAAGGGGGCATCCGAATCGCTGGTCACGACGGTGTCGTCGCGGGAAACTGTGATGGTGAAGGTGACAAAGCTGCCGTCGAGCGGGTTGGCAACTTCGACAGTTCGGATGCCGGCCGACTCGCCCGGGTAGACCGTGAGCAGGGTCTGGTCGGTGTAGTCGTAGTCGGGCCTGTCGTCGCGGGAACCGGTGGCCAGCACCGCTCCCCCACGCACCCACAGCGGGATGCTGTCGAACGCGTGCGTCTCCCGGCGCCAAACGGGACCGGTGACGACCTCGTCGGTCAGGTAGTTCGTCCAGGTGCCGGCCGGCAGGTAGTACTGCACGTCGCCGGCTTCGCTGAAGACCGGGGCCACCAGCAGGTCGGCGCCGAGCAGGTACTGCCGGTCGAGGTAGTCCACGGCGGGGTCGCCGGGGAACTCGAGTTGCATCGGCCGCATGAACGGGGCACCGAGACGGTGTGCCTCCAGGCCCACCTGGTAGAGGTAGGGCATCAGAGTCAGCTTCAGCTTGGTGAACACCCGGGTGACGTCGACGGCGCTCTGGCCGGGCTCCTCCCGGCCCTCGTCGAAGAGCCACGGCACCCGGTAGCTGGTGGACCCGTGCAGCCTGGAGTGGCTGGACAGCAGGCCGAACGCCAGCCAGCGCTTGAACACGGCCGGGTCGGGCATGCCCTCGAAGCCGCCGATGTCGTGGCTCCAGTAGCCGAAGCCGCTGAAGGCCAGCGAGAGCCCGCCGCGTAGGGTCTCGGCCATGGACTCGTAGCTGGAGGAGTTGTCTCCGCCCCAGTGCACGGGCTGCATCTGGCCGCCGACGGTGGCGGAGCGGGCGAACAGCACCGCATCGCCCTCGCCGCGGTGCTCCTGGAGCACCTCGAAGACGGCCTTGTTGTAGAGCTGGGTGTACAGGTTGTGCATCACCTCGGGCGACGAGCCGTCGTGCCAGACCACATCCGTGGGGATGCGTTCGCCGAAGTCGGTCTTGATGGCGTCGACGCCCTGTGCGAAGAGGCCGCGCAGCTTGTCCTGGAACCAGGTGACGGCGGCGGGGTTGGTGAAGTCCACAAGTGCCATGCCGGCCTGCCAGAGGTCCCACTGCCAGACGTCGCCGTTGGCCTTCGTCACCAGGTAGCCGGCGGCGGCGGCCTCGGCGAAGATGCCGGCTCGCTGGGCGATGTAGGGGTTGATCCAGGCGCTCACGTGCAGGTTCTTCTCGTGCAGCCTGGCGAGCATGCCCTCGGGGTCCGGGAACACCCGCGGGTCCCACTCGAAGTCGGTCCAGTTGAATTCGCGCATCCAGAAGCAGTCGAAGTGGAAGACAGAAAGTGGCAGGTCACGCTCCGCCATGCCGTCGATGAAACTGTTCACGGTGGCCTCGTCGTACTGGGTGGTGAACGAGGTCGACAGCCATAGGCCGTACGACCAGGCCGGCACCCGCGCGGGGCGGCCGGTGAGGCGGGTGTAACGCTCGAGGATCTGCTTGGGAGTGGGCCCGTAGATCACCAGGTATTCGATGGCAGGACCGGCGACGGAGAACTGCACCCGTTCGACGGCCTCGGTGCCGACCTCGAAGGAGACGTGCTCGGGGTGGTTGACCAGCACGCCGTAGCCGCGGTTGGTGAGGTAGAACGGCACGTTCTTGTAAGACTGTTCGCTGGAGGTGCCGCCGTCGGCGTTCCAGATGTCGATGGTCTGGCCGTTCTTGATCAGCGGGCCGAAGCGTTCGCCCAGGCCGTAGACCAGTTCGCCCACGCCGAGGGAGAGCTGTGCGTGCGTGTAGCTGGGTGCCGGTGCGAGCCCGGTGGTGGTGACGCCGGAGACGCCGGCCGGTTCGGCGGCGATGGGGGCCCCGGGGGCGAGCTGCATGTGCCCTATCGACTTGTGGCCGCTCTCGGTGAGGGTGCGGCCGTCGGCCTCGAAGCTGAGGTTGAACGGAGCACCCGGGGCGATGCGTGCGGTGAGCGGGCCGGCCGTGAGGGTGCCGCCGGTGGCGTCGATCGCGATGTCGCCGGCATCCGGCTCGGCGCCGACGAGCTCGAAACCCGGGCCGGTTGTGGTCCCGGTGTGCTGTTCCACGCGCACCTTGACGATGCCCTCCAGCGGCGACGAGAGCGTCACGGTGAGCATGGCGCGGTTGAGCACATCACCGCGACGTTCGATCACCTTCGTCGGGGCGGAGACCCGCAGGGCGGCACCCACCTGTTCGATGTCGTAGGCCTCCTGCGCGTAGAACGCGGTGACGCCGGGACGGGTGTGCCAGAAACCATCGGTGAATTTCATGTCTACTTGACTGCTCCTGCGGTGATGCCCCTGGTGAGGGTGCGTTGGGTGGTGCTGCTGGGCTCTACGGTTCTCGATCGCATTTCGAAACGTTTCGACGGCGCGAAGACTCTGAGGGTATTTCCGAGGTTCTATCGATGCGGGCCGGGGGCGGTCGACCCGAGCTCGACGTAGGTCGGCTCGATGTACTCGACGTGGGGCTCGGCGTCTCCGGCGAACTGGGCCATCGTGAGCTCGATTGCTCGGGTGCAGGACTGGTCAGCGGGTAGCGGGATCACGTCGAGCGGCGGGTTGAGATGGTCGGTGGAGAAGCTGGAGCAGGCCGAAATGACCGAGAGGTCGTTCGGCACGCTGATGCCGCGCTGGCTGAGCACGTCGAGAACCATGGACTGCACGGGTTCGTTGCAGTGCAACACGAGCCCGGTCATTCCGGGCAGAGCGGCCGTCACGTGCTCGACGGCCGCGCGCACGCCGGCCGACTCCTCGGCGGCCGGGGTGAAGGCCACGGTGATGCCCAGCCGGGCGGCTTCGGCCAGGAAGGCGTCCCGGAAACGCGGCGGGAAGTTCGAGCCACGCTCATAGACGAGCGGCGCCTGGCCGATCAGGCCGATCTCGCGGTGGCCGAGGTCGACCAGCCGGCGAACGGCCAGCACCGCGGCCTGTTCGAAGTCGAGGTCGACACAGGTGAGGCCGGCGGTGTCACTGGGGATGCCGATCACCGTGGCCGGCAGGCCGAGCTCGCGCACCAGGTCGGTACGGGGATCGGCGGTGGAGACGTCCAACAGCACGATGCCGTCGACCAGGGAGCTGCGCGCCACCCGGCGGAGACCCACGGTTGCTTCGTCTTGGGTGAGCAGAAGCACGTCGTAGTCGTACAGGCGGGCGGCCGTGACCACCGAGAGCACGAAGGCCATGTGGGCCGGGGCGTGGGTGCCGGCATGCAGCGGAGCGCTCAACGCGAGGATCTGGGTGCGCGCGCCCTTGAGCATCCGCGCGCCGGCGTTGGCCCGGTAGTCGAGCTGGAGAACGGCCTGGTCGATGCGCTGTTTAGTGGATGCCGCGATCGAACGCTTACCGCTGAGGGCGTAGGACACCGTACTGATCGACACTCCGGCGACACGTGCCACGTCGTGAATGTTGGCCACCTGGACTCCATCGTCGGTCGGATAGTGCGGGATCGATTGCGGAAACGCAGCCGAGCGGCGAGCGAAGTGTCTAAACGTTTCGACCGCCTCGCAAGGGAGCCTACGGCAGACTTCCTCGCTTCCGCAAGTAGTTTGTGGTGATTGACGACAAATGTCAGATCAGCGAACTAGCGACGAGCGGCACGACCGCGCACGAAGCCGGCCGGGTCGTCGAGCAGGTCGGCGAAGGCCAGCTCGGCGGCGCCCACGAGCATCAGGTGCGAGCCCAGGCTGGCCCGCTCGATGGCCACGGTGTGGCCGATGCTGCTCATGGAGCGCACGATCATCGCCGCGGTCAGCTGTTCCCGGCCCACCGAGAGCAGCGAGCCGAGGAACCCGCCGAGCACCACCATCTCGGGGTCGAACAGGTTCACGAAGTTGGAGATCGCCTCGGAGAGCAGCTCGATCTGCCGGCGCACCTCGGCCAGCACGGCCGGGTCGCGGGAGACGCCGAGCGCGATGTCGAGGTCGTCCAGGTCGGCGCGCGGCAGCTTCAGCACCGCGAGAAGCCTGGCCATGCTCACCTCGGTCTCCAGGCAGCCGATCCGGCCGCAGTGGCAACGCACCCCCGCGCTGTTCACCAGGGTGTGGCCCAGCTCCCCCGCGTAGCCGCTGGTGCCGCGGAGCGGTGTGCCGCCGATGATCAGGCCGCCGCCGATTCCGCTGGCGCTGCCGTTGAGGTAGACCAGGTCGTTGATGCCGCGGGCCGCGCCGAACATGCTCTCGGCGATCGCGCCGAGGCTGGCGTCGTTGCCGGCGAAGACCGGGTAGTCCAGCACCCGGGCCAGATCGCGGGCCAGGTTGACGTCGCGCCAGCCCAGGTGCGGGGCGATCAGCACCCGGCCGTCCGCGGAGTTCACCAGCGCCGGCACCGCCACGCCGACCCCGGCGATGCTGTAGCTCTGGTCGATCTCACCGCGCATGCCGTCGACGATGGCCTTGACCGCGTTGATGGCCTCGGCCACGGTGGGCACCCGGGTGGTGTCGAAACGGATGCGCCGGATCACCTCACCGCCGAGTCCCACCAGTCCCACGGTGATGGCGTCAATATCGGGGTTGACCGCGATCGCGGCCAGCCCCGGGTTCGGCACCACCTGCGGGCTGGGCCGGCCCACCCGGCCCACCACGCTCTCCGGTTCCACCTCGAACGCCATGCCCAGGTCGACGAGTTCGGCCACCAGGGCCGCGATCGTCGACCGGTTCAGTCCGGTGCGCTTGGTGAGCTCGGCTCGGGAGCAGCCACCGGCGTGGTGCAGCATCGTCATGACCATCGACAGGTTGTACCGCCGGAGCTGGTCGTTGCTGGTGCCGCCCCGAACACCCAGGGTGGGTGACGCTTGGCTCACGGGTGGGTCACGGTCCTTTCGGGTGCGGGCCCGACAGAGGACCGCCGGGTGGCGTCAGTGCTATCGTCCTCCGGCGCGCCGCTTGTTGAAGATATCAAACGCGACGGCCAGCAGCAGCACCAGGCCCTTGATTGTCATCTGCCAGGCGGCATCCACCGAGAGAATCGACAGGCCCATGTTGAGCACGCCCATCACCAGACCACCGACCACGGCACCGACCACGGTGCCCACGCCGCCCTGCACGGCCGCACCACCGATGAAGACGGCGGCGATGGCGTCGAGCTCGTAGTTCTGGCCCGCCGAGGCGACGGCGCCGCCGGCTCGCGCGGTCGAGACCACACCGGCCAGGCCGGCCAGCACGCCCATGTTCACGAAGATGTAGAAGTTGACCCATTTGGTCTTCACCCCGCTCATCACGGCGGCGAAGAGGTTGCCGCCCATGGCGTAGACGTGGCGGCCGAACACCGTGCGGTTGAGCACGAAGTTGTAGATCAGGATCAGGGCGGCGAGCACGATCAGGATGATCGGGGTGCCGCTGTAGTCGCTGAGCAACCAGGCGAACCAGACGATCGCGATGGCGGCGATGCCGTTCTTGGTCCACATCGAGGCGAGCGGTTCGCGCGGCAGGTCCAGCCGGGCCAGGGTAGCGCGGGTGCGCAGCTGGAAGACGATCAGGGCCACGGCGGTGAGGATGCCCAGCGCCAGGGTGAGCACGTCGCGCCCGGCCAGTTCGCCCAGGTACGACGGTAGCCAGCCGGCGCCGATCGCGGTGAATTCGGCGGGCAGGCCACTGATGGTTCCGCCGGTGAGCAGTACCAGGGTGAGGCCGCGGAAGATGAGCATGCCGGCCAGGGTGACGATGAACGCCGGGATGCCGACGAACGCCACCCAGTAGCCCTGCCAGGCGCCGACCAGGGCGCCGACCAGCAGCGACACGAGGACCGCGCCCCACCAGGGCAGACCCCAGTTGTTCATGCTGATCGCGGCGACAGCGCCGACCATGGCCACGACAGAGCCGACGGACAGGTCGATGTGGCCGGCGATGATCACGATGACCATGCCGATCGCGAGGATCAGCACGTAGGCGTTCTGCTGGATGAGGTTGTTCACGTTGCCGGGCAGCAACAGGCGCCCGTCGGTGAGGATCTGGAACAGGATGACGATCACGGCCAGGGCGGCGACGATGCCGTACTGGCGAAGGTTGATCGAGAGCTTGGGCATCCGGCGCTTGACGGGTGGTTCTGTGGGCGCCTTGCTCGCTGGCGTGGTGGTGGTCATCGCGCTCAGTCCTTTCCTGCGGTCATGTAGTGCATGAGTGTTTCCTGCGACGCGTCGGCCTTGGCGACCTCGCCGGTGAGTTTTCCTTCCGAGATCGCGTAGATGCGATCACAGATGCCGATCAGCTCGGGCAGTTCGGAGGAGATCACAATGACCGCCTTGCCCTGCGCCGCGAGCTCGTTGATGATTCCGTAGATCTCGTACTTGGCCCCCACGTCGATGCCGCGGGTCGGCTCGTCCAGGATCAACACGTCGGGGCCGGAGAAGATCCACTTCGACAGCACCACCTTCTGCTGGTTACCGCCGGAGAGCTTGCCGGTGATCGAGGTGACCGACGGCGCCTTGATGTTCATCTTCTGCCGGTAGGAGTCGGCGACCTTGTACTCGCGGTGCTTGTCGATCACGCCGTACTTGGCCAGCTTGGCCAGGGCGGCCGCGGACACGTTGACGGTGATGTCGCCGATCAGGTTGAGGCCGTAGCGTTTGCGGTCCTCGGTGGCGTACGCGAAGCCGTGCTCGATGGCCTCCCCCACGGTGCGCATCTGGATTTCGGTGCCGTCCTTGAAGACCTGCCCGGAGATGTTGGTGCCGTAGGAGCGGCCGAAGATGCTCATCGCCAATTCGGTGCGGCCGGCGCCCATCAGCCCGGCGAAGCCGACGATCTCGCCGGCGTTGACGGTGAAGGAGGCGCCGTCGACGACCTTGCGGGCCACGTCGACGGGGTGGTGCACTGTCCAGTTCTCCACCCTGAGCACCTCGGCGCCCACGGCGGGCTCCCGCGGCGGGAACAGGTTGTTCAGGTCCCGGCCGACCATGGCGCGGATGATGTGAGCCTCCGTGGCATCCGGCCCTGCCATGTCGATGGTCTCGATGGTCTTGCCGTCCCGGATCACCGTGACGGTGTCGGCGATGCGTTTGATCTCCTTGAGCTTGTGGGAAATGATGATGCAGGTGATGCCCTGCGTGCGCAGGTGGTCGATCAGGCCCAGCAGATGGGTGGAGTCCTCGTCGTTCAGGGCCGCGGTGGGCTCGTCGAGGATGAGCAGTTTGACCCGTTTGGAGAGCGCCTTGGCGATCTCCACGAGCTGCTGCTTGCCCACGCCGAGCTCGAGGATCTTGGTGGCCGGGTTCTCGTCCAGGCCCACCCGGGCCAGCAGCAGGGCGGCCTCACGGTTGGTCTTGTTCCAGTCGATCACCCCGCGGGTGGCGTTCTCGTTGCCGAGGAAGATGTTCTCCGCGATTGACAGGTACGGGCTCAGCGCCAGCTCCTGGTGGATGATGACGATACCGTCGTGCTCGCTGTCGTTGATGGTCTTGTAGGCCACCTCGTGGTCCTCGAACTCGATGCTGCCGTCGAAGCTGCCGGCCGGGTACACCCCGCTGAGGACCTTCATCAGCGTGGACTTGCCGGCGCCGTTCTCCCCGCAGATGCCGTGCACCTGCCCCCTCGTGACCTCGAGGGAAACACCGTCGAGGGCCTTCACCCCATTGAAGTCCTTCACGATGTTGTTCATCCTGAGGATGATCGAATGCTCCACTGCGCTCTCCTGTTTGCTGATGGGCCGGGCACCCGGTTTCCCGGGTGCCCGGCTAGGAGGTCGGCCTGCTCGGAACGAACAGGCCGACCAGGGTCGGCTCGTTAGAGGCCGACATCCGATGCCTTGATGAAGCCGGAGTCGACGAGCTTGGTCTGCACATCGTCCTTGACGACGACCTCGGGGTCGAGCAGGAACGACGGCACGACCTTCTCGCCGTTGTCGTAGGTCTCGGTGTCGTTGACGGTGACCTCGTCGCCGGCCACGATCTCCTCGATCATGGTGAACACCTGCTCGCCGAGCGTGCGGGTGTCCTTCCAGACCGTCATGGACTGCTCACCGTCGAGGATCGCCTTGACGTTGGCCTTGTCGGCATCCTGTCCGGTGATCAGCGGGTAGTCGGTGCCCGGTGCGTAGCCGGCCGATTTCAGCGAGGCGATGATGCCGATGGCCAGGCTGTCGTTCGGGGAGAGCACCACGTCGACCTTGTCGCCGCCGGTGTAGAACGACGACAGACGGTTGTCCATTTCGGACTGCGCCTTGTCGCTGGCCCAGCCCTGGATGCCGATCGAGGCCCAGTCGTCGTTGGAGGCGGGTGACTGGCCGCTCGGAACGACGAGGACGCCGCTCTCCACGTAGGGCAGCAGAACGTCCCAGGCGCCGGAGAAGAAGAACTTGGCGTTGTTGTCGTCGGGGCTGCCGGCGAACGGTTCGATCGAGATCGGCCCGGTCGCGTTGGCCAGGTCGAGCTGGGTCTCCAGGAACTGGCCCTGCAGCTGGCCGACCTTGTAGTTGTCGAAGGTGGCGTAGTAGTCGACGTCAGGGGTGCCGTTGATCAGGCGGTCGTAGGCGATGACGGTGGCGTCCTGCTTCTTGGCCTCGGCGAGCACCGGCGCGAGCACCTGGCCGTCGACGGCGGCCACAACGAGGATCTTCGATCCGCCGGCGACCTGGTTCTGGATCTGGCTGATCTGCTGGTCGGTCTTGTTGTCGGCGTACTGCAGGTCGACGGTGCAGTCGGCCTCTTCGAGCAGCGCCTTGAGCTGCTCACCGTCGTTGATCCAGCGTTCCAGGCTGCGGGTCGGCATCGAGATGCCGACGTTGCACTCGGTACCGCCGGCGGCTGCATCGCCGCCTCCGGTGGTTTCACCGTCGCTGGCGCAGGACGCGAGCGACAGGGCGAAAATGCCTGTGGCCGCGAGGGCGAGAATTTTCTTGGTCTTGGACATAGTTGGAGCTTTCCTCTCTGAGAGCTGCCAGTCACCGCAGTCACCGGTATGCCGGTGGACTGCCAGAGGAGGAAATCTTGTCGCCCGCTCCCCCAGCACTGGGCGAACGCGTGTCAGGGTTACCTCCTTGTAACGGGACATCGCTGTGATTGACCCACCGCGCAAATGCGGCCTTTGTTGACGGACAGAACTTATCTCGTACCTTCTCGGTTTGCCTAGGGGCAAAACAGGAAATGCCCCTGTTTGGGGGGTTGGCATGATGACGCACCCCCTCGAGGGCTCTAATTGCGACGGGAATCGTCGAAACCGTTCGACAGGGTCAGTGGCGGGAGGAGGCGCAAAAACCGACTTCCGGCGAATATGTTGTGGCCGGGGGTTTTCCTGCGGCCCGTGCGGGCAACTGTACGGATGGGCCGCGGGTGTGTAATATGTTGGTCATAGCAACAAATCGCCAATGAAGCTGAATCGGAGCACAGTCATGTCACTCACCCCCACCCCCGCCGACAAGTTCTCATTCGGCCTGTGGACCATCGGATACAACGGGTCTGACCCGTTCGGCGGACCCACTCGCCCGCAGCTGGACACCGTCGAAGCCGTCACCCGCCTCGCTCAGCTCGGCGCATACGGCCTCACCTTCCACGACGACGACCTCTTCGCCTTCGGCTCCACGGATGCCGCCCGCCAGAAGGAGATCGACCGTCTCAAGCAGGTCCTCGCCGACACCGGCATGATCGTGCCGATGATCACCACCAACCTGTTCAGCGCCCCGGTCTTCAAAGACGGCGGCTTCACCTCCAACGACCGCGCCGTGCGCCGGTTCGCCCTGCGCAAGGTCATGCGCAACCTCGACCTCGCCGCTGAGCTCGGCGCCAAGACTTTCGTCATGTGGGGCGGCCGTGAGGGCGCAGAGTACGACGCGGCCAAGGACATCCGCGCCGCCCTCGACCGCTACCGCGAGGCTGTCAACCTGCTCGGCGACTACGTCACCGACAAGGGTTACGACATCCGTTTCGCCATCGAGCCCAAGCCCAACGAACCGCGCGGCGACATCCTGCTGCCCACGGTCGGCCACGCCATGGCGTTCATCACCACCCTCGAGCGCCCCGAACTCGTCGGCGTCAACCCCGAGGTCGGTCACGAGCAGATGGCCGGGCTGAACTTCACCGCCGGCATCGCCCAGGCGCTCTACCAGGGCAAGCTGTTCCACATCGACCTCAACGGTCAGCGCGGCATCAAGTACGACCAGGACCTGGTCTTCGGCCACGGCGACCTGCAGAACGCGTTCTCGCTGGTGGACCTGCTCGAAAACGGCGGCCCGAACGGTGGCCCGTCCTACGACGGCCCGCGTCACTTCGACTACAAGCCGAGCCGCACCGAGGACATCAGCGGCGTCTGGGACTCCGCCGCCGCGAACATGCGCACCTACCTGCTGCTCAAGGAGCGTGCCGCGGCCTTCCGCGCCGACCCCGAGGTGCAGGAGCAGCTGGCCGCATCGCGCGTGCCGGAACTGTCGCAGACCACTCTGTCCGACGGCGAGAGCTACGACGACTTCCTGGCCGACAAGAGCGCCTACGAGGACTTCGCTCCGGAGGAGTACTTCGGTGGCAAGGGCTTCGGCTTCGTTCGCCTGCAGCAGCTGGCCCTCGAGCACCTGCTCGGCGCCCGTTAACCAGCAGGTTCGTTCGACCGTTCCACCCGCACCATCTGCCCCGGCCGGGTTCTCCCGGCCGGGGCTTTCTCGCATCCCCCACCCGCGAACCGTGAGGTAAGCACCTTCGCGCGAGTTGTGGGTGCTTTTCTCTCAGTTCGCGAGGATGGTGTCCAGCTCGGCCCAGACCGCATCCGGCACGTCGATCGCGGCGTGGGCGACGGCCTCGTCGAAGCGCTCCCTCGTGCGCACGCCCAGCACGGTCGTGTCGACGAGCGGATGCCGCAGGCTGAATTGCAAGGCGAGCGCGGCCAGCGGGATCCCGGCGTCGGCCGCGATGCGGGTGACGGCGTCCACGGCGGCCTGGGTCTCCGGCCGGATCGGGCCGTAGGCGTAGGTGCCGGCGAACCGGGGGTCGCCGGTGAGGATCCCGGCGCCGAACGGGGCCGCGTTCTCCACGATCATGCCCCGGTCCCTGGCCGCCTGGTACAGGCCCAGCGCCGAGCGGTCCACCAGGGTGAAGCGGTTGTGATTGATCAGGACGTCGAAGAGGCCGGTGTCCACGAAGCGGCGCATCATCGCGACAGGTCCGCCCGAGATACCGATGTACCGGGCCACACCGCGGTCCCGCATGGCGACGAGCGCATCCACGGCACCGCCGGGCTGCATGACGCTCTCGAAGCCGACGTTTTCGGGATCGTGCAGGAAAAGGATGTCGACGGATTCGAGGCCGAGCCGGTCGAGCGACTGCTGCAGAGATCTCTCCATCTGCGCCGCCGAGAAGTCGTTGCGCGCCACGTCGCGGTCGAGCTTGGTCTGCACGACCAGTCCCGGGCCGACAGTGCCGGCCAGCGCCTTGCCGATGACCCCTTCCGAGTGTGAGTCGCCGTAGATGTTGGAGGTGTCGATGACGTTCGTGCTGAGCCGGCCGGCCGCCCAGGACGCGGCCAGGGCATCCGTGGCGCTGGTCTCGGCAGCACTCCGCGGCGACCAGCCGGACGTGCCGAGGGTGAGAGGAGACAGGAGGAGCGCCTGCGAGCCGGTGGGCCGGGGATCAAGGGAAACCATGAGGCGAGGCTAGTCCGTTTCTGCCGAGGGGCGTGGAGCGACAACCCGCTGACGAACCGGGGATCGGCATGCGGTACCGTGTCGAGAACCGGGCGTCCGGGCGGGAAGAGGGTCGCCCTCGTCCCTGCGTTCGTCGCTTCCACAGAGGATCAATCCCATGAAATTCGTTCTGGCCCCCGACTCGTTCAAGGAATCGATGACCGCGCCCGAGGCCGTCGCCGCCATGCGACGCGGTGTGCTGTCGGTGTTTCCCGACGCCGACTGCGTGGCCGCGCCGATGGCCGACGGCGGGGAAGGCACCACGGAGGCCCTCACCGATGCCCTCGACGGTGTGCTCGTCAGCGCCCCGGTGCACGACGCCCTCGGACGTTCCGTTCGGGCCCGGTACGGCTACGTCGGCTCCGAGCACCTCGCCATCATCGAAATCGCCGCCGCCGCCGGGATCGACCTGGTCGCCGTCGCCGACCGGGACCCGAAGATCACCAGCTCCTACGGGGCCGGCGAGTTGATCCGCCACGCCCTGGACCGTGGTGCGACGCGGTTCATCGTGGGTCTGGGCGGCTCGGTGACCAACGACGGTGGCGCCGGGATGCTCGAGGCCCTCGGCGCCCGCCTGCTCGATGAGGCCGGTGCGGACTTGCCGCGCGGCGGTGCGGCCCTGGCACGGCTGCACCGGATCGACCTGTCCGCCGTCGACCCGCGGTTGGCCGGCAGCACGTTCCAGATCGCCAGTGACGTCACGAATCCGCTGCTCGGAGCCGCCGGCGCCAGCGCCGTCTTCGGCCCGCAGAAGGGCGCCGACCCCGCCACCGTGCACCAGCTCGACGCCGCGCTGGGCGTATACGCCACCGTGATCGCCGCCCTGACCGGCACGGATGTGTCCAACCAGCCCGGCGCCGGAGCCGCCGGTGGACTCGGGGCCGCCTTTCTGGCGTTCTTCCCGGCCGAGCTGCGCCGCGGTGTGGATGTCGTGATGGATGCCGTGCACCTGGCCGACCGGATCGCCGGCGCCGATTTCGTGTTCACGGGCGAGGGCAGCCTCGACGCCCAAACCCTGAGCGGGAAGACCCCGATGGGTGTTGCGGAGGCCGCCGGCGTGCACGGTGTCCCGGTCGTCGCCTTCGCAGGCCGGATCGGCCCCGGCGCCGAGGTGCTCTACGACCACGGCTTCGCCGCACTGGTGCCCATCGTGCCGGGTGTCGCCGACCTGCCCAGCGCCCTCGCCAATGGCGCGGCAAATTTGGAGCGCGCGGTCGCCACCGTCTGCCGGCTGCTCACCCTGACCTGAGGGTGCCGCCAGCCCGCTGCGGGCGGCACGGAGCCCCTTGCGTGATGCCGCGGGGGCCCGCAAGCGTTTGAACATCCCCGCTGGACCGAATATGTTTAGACCCAGAACATTTTATGTGTGAGCCCCCGGGCGACGGCGAGGACGCCGCCGACCCACCGCGGATTTTTGAGGTTTGGAGTGCGCCATGGCGCTGGTTGCCGGAGTCGACTCGTCGACGCAGAGTTGCAAGATAGTAGTGCGGGATGCCGAGACGGGCGCGCTGGTGCGCACCGGCAAGGCGAGTCATCCCGTGGGCACCGAGGTCGATCCGGCCGCCTGGTGGGATGCCCTGCTGGCCGCCGTCGAGAAGGCCGGCGGTCTCGACGACGTCGCCGCCGTGTCGGTGGCCGCGCAGCAGCACGGCATGGTCGTGCTCGATGAGGACGGCCGCGTCATCCGCCCGGCCCTGCTCTGGAACGACACCCGAAGCGCGCAGGCCGCCGCCGACCTGATCGATGAGGTCGGCGCCGCCGAATACGCCCGCCGCACCGGCCTCGTGCCGGTGGCCTCGTTCACCGTCACCAAACTGCGCTGGCTGCGGGATGCCGAACCGGCCAACGCTGCCAGGGTCGCCGCCGTCGCCCTCCCGCACGACTGGCTCAGCTGGCGGCTGCGCGGTTACGGCCCGGCCGGTGAGAGCGAGCTCGGCCCCGTGCTGACCGCGCTGACCACCGACCGGTCGGATGCCAGCGGCACCGGCTACTTCTCGGCCGCCCTCGATGACTACGACCGTGAGCTGCTCGTGCGCGGGCTCGGCCACGACGCCGTGCTCCCCCGGGTGCTCGGCCCTGGCGAGACCGCAGGCACCACGGTGGCCCTGCCCGGGGTTCCCGCCGGTCTCGTCGTGGGTGTGGGAGCCGGCGACAACGCCGGCGCCGCCCTGGGCCTGGGCGCTGCGGCCGGCGACGTGATCGTGTCGATCGGCACCAGCGGCACGGTCTTCGCCGTCACCGCGGTGCCCAGCGAGGATGCCTCCGGCGCCGTCGCCGGGTTCGCCGACGCCAGCGGGCTGCACTTGCCGCTGATCGCCACGCTCAACGCCGCCCGCATTCTGGACTCCATTGCCGGCCTGCTCGGCGTCGACCACCACGAACTGGGCCAGCTCGCGCTGGAGGCCGAGCCCGGCGCGCAGGGCCTGGTCCTGCAGCCGTACTTCGAGGGCGAACGCACCCCCAACCTGCCCGACGCCACGGCCTCCCTGTTCGGGATGACCCTGACCTCGACCACCCGGCCGAACCTGGCCAGGGCTGCGATCGAGGGGCTGCTGTGCGGCCTCGCCGACGGGCTGGACGCCGTGCGCGCGCAGGGAGTCAGCGTCGAACGCATCCTGCTGATCGGCGGAGCGGCGCAGAACCCGGCCGTGCAGTTCATCGCCGCGCAGGTGTTCGATGCACCGGTGGCCGTGCCCACCCCCGGCGAGTACGTCGCCGACGGCGGTGCCGCCCAGGCGGCCTGGTCGCTCACGGGCACCCGCCCGGCCTGGTCGGTGGCGGTCGAGGCGCACCCCACCCCGGACTTCCGCCCGGTCATCCGCGCCCAGTACGCCGCGCACCGCGCCTAGCTCCGCACCCCGCTTTCGTACGTTCGCTGTGTCGCGAAAGCGGGGAAACGGTCACCTCGCGCGACCCGAAGCAACCACATCACCGCTTTCGCGACCTACTTGGGGTCTCATTGGCCGAGGGCAGGGTGCGGTTGTTTCGCGAAAGCGGGGAAACGGTCAGCTCGCGCGAGCTGAAGCAACCACATCACCGCTTTCGCGAGGTGGGCCGAGTGCGCGGATGGCGGGGTACGGCTAGCTGGTGGGGATCCAGACGCGCATGCCCCCGGGCGCGCGGTTGCCCCACCGGTAGTACGGCACCGCGGTCACGGTGATGGCATCGCCGCCGGGAGACCGGTCGCCAGAAGCCACCGGGTAGAGCTCCCCCGCGTCCGGCGCCCGCCGCGCCCCGGTTATTCGCACCAGCGGCACGCCCAGATCCGCGTCGACCGGGCCCAGCTCGGCGGCGGCGGCGGCATCCACGACGAAGTCCTCGAGCACCAGCGACCCGGGTAGGTCGGCCTGTTCGAGCGCGTAGACCAGCGGCCCGCGCGTCACCACGACGCAGCCGCGCACCGCATCCACCTGCGGATGTGCCCGCCGCAGCCGCACGGGCATGTCCAGCACCAGCTCGATCGAGCGGATGCCCGCCCCCGGCACCCGCAGGTAGCCGGCCGACACCGCCGCAGAAGCCGCCTCCCCGTTCACGGTCAGCCGCCAGGACTCCGCCCAGGCGGGCACCCGCAGCGCCACCTCGCCACCGGTGAACGGCGCGTCGAACTCGATCGCCACGACACCGTCGACCGGGTAACCCGTGCGGATCCGGGCCACGGTGGCCGCCCCGCCGACCCCGCCGAGGTCGATGGTGCCGGTTTCGTAGAGGTGCAGCTGCAGGGAGCCCGCAGCCGTCGTCGCCGCGTAGTGCTGCAGCGACGAGACCAGTCGGGCCAGGTTGGGCGGGCAGCAGGCGCAGTCGTACCAGCCCACCCGGCGGGCCGGAGCCTGCTCGTGTGCGCCGTCCCGGTGGGTGCGCACCTGCAGCGGGTTGGAGTAGAAGAACGCGGTGCCGTCGCTCGTGGTCGACCCGGCGACGGCGTTGTACAGCGCGCGTTCGATCTCGTCGGCGAACCGGCCCTCGCCGGTGAGCAGCAGCATCCGCCAG
Source organism: Cryobacterium sp. TMT4-31 (assembly GCF_004403385.1). NCBI lineage: Bacteria > Bacillati > Actinomycetota > Actinomycetes > Micrococcales > Microbacteriaceae > Cryobacterium > Cryobacterium sp. TMT4-31. The sequence continues at coordinate 44,425 of NZ_SOGI01000063.1, read as the reverse complement.
TTGAACTGCACGCTGGAGATCGCGGCGCAGGTTTCGGAGTATGCCCGATCCGGCGGCAGCTCGAACGGGTCGCCGAAGGCCTCGTCGCGGTGCCGGGAGCCGAGCCCGCCGGTGACGTACATCTTGCTCCGGTGCACATCGGACCAGATGCGTTCGAGGGCGGCGAGCAGCTCCGGCTCCCCGTTCTCGGCATAGACGTCGGCCACGCCGGCGGCCAGGTACAGCTGGCGCACCGAGTGCCCGGTGGCGCCGGGCACCGTGCGCACGGGTTCGTGGTCCTGGAAGTACCCGTAGCCGAACCGGTCCTCGCCCACGCTCCGGTGGCCGCGGAGGTCGATGAAGCGCTGGGCCAGCTCAAGCCAGCGCCGCTGCCCGGTCACCCTGTACACCTCGACCAGGGCTGTCTCGATTTCCGGATGCCCGCAGACCGCGTCCACGCCGCCGGCGCCGAAGCGCTGCTCGACCAGGCCGGCGAACCGCAGCCCCACCTCGAGCAGGTCGGTGCGGGCACGGGTGCGCTGCCACGCCACCCCGGCCTGCAGCAGGTGCCCGAGGCAGTACAGCTCGTGGCCCCAACGAAGGTCGGCGAACTTCTCGTCGGGCTTGGCCACCTGGAAGAACGAGTCCAGGTAACCGTCGTCCTGCTGCGCCGCCTGCAGCAGCGCCACGGTGTCATCGACGAAGGAGACGAACACCTCGGCGCCGCCACCGGCCCGCCCGGCCTCCCAGCCGATGGCCTCGAGCACCTTATAGACGTCGGAGTCGGCGAAGACGAAGCCGCGGAAGACCCCGCTCTCCAAGCCGGCCGCGATCCGCAGGTTGGCCAGCGCCCCCGACTCCTCGAGCTGCCGCACGCAGTGCGCCAGGGTGGCGTCCCGGTTCACCCGCTGCCAGCTGGCGAGCTGCCCGGTTCCAGTGAGGCTCACCGCGTCGAGGGGCAGCGGACGGAGGACGCTGTGTGCCCTGGCGAGGGGGCTGACGGGTCCGGTGATGGGCATGAGGACTCCTGTGGCTAGTTCGGAAGAAATGGGCGGCTATTCCCAGGCCACGACCGGCCAGCCGTCGTCCCAGCGCAGCGGGATGAGGCCGAGTTGAAAGGCGCCGTCCAGGCTGGCGTCGTAGTAGTGGAACGCGAGGGTGCCGCCGGACACCGACTGGCCGCCGGGGCCGACCCGGTCCCCGTCGCCGGAGAGCACCGGGGTGCCGCCGTCATCCAGCAGCGCGGCGCCGTTGGCGTCCAAGTACGGTCCGTCCACGGTCTCGGACCGTCCGACGGCGATGTTGTAACTGCTGTCCACGCCGCGGCAGCAGAAATCCCGCGAGAAGAACAGGTAGTAGAAGCCGTCGTGCGCGAGCAGGAACGGCGCCTCGAGAGCGTTCACGGCCAAGTTGCGGTCCGCGATCAGCACCGGGTCGGCGTCGTCGGCGCGCAGCCCGCTCGGCCAGTCGAGTTCGACGAGGTGCAGCCCGGACGAGAACGAGCCGAAGCTCAGCCAGGGCGTGCCCTCGGCATCCTCGACCACCCCGGCGTCGATCGCGTTGTAGTCGGTGCCCACGGAGGTGATCACCTCGCCCCGGTCCACCCAGGCGTAGTCGGCCGCATCCGGATCGAGGGTGCTGTTGGTCGCCAGCGCGATCACCGAGGTGTTCGTGCCGAATAGCGACGCCGAGTAGTAGAGGTACCAGGTGCCGTCGTGCTGGGAGAGCTCCGGCGCCCACAGGTTGTCCACCCCGGGCACCGCCTCCACCAGCCAGTCCGGCTTCTCCTGCCAGACCTCGCCGACGTATTCCCAATCCAGCCCGTCCATGGACCGGCGGATCTGGATGTTGCCGTCCGCGACCTGCCCGTTGCCGGTCGAGTACACGTACGACGCGTCCCCCTCGACCCCGGCCACGTAGGCGGGGTCGTGGGTGGCGATGTCACCGGTGAGGTCGCGGGCGCCCTGCTCGGCCGAGCATCCGCTCAGCACGAACAGGACGACCGCGGCCAGGGTCAGGACGAACAGGCCCGCGGGCGTGCCCGCCTGACCCGCTCGTCCTAACCGAGCGCGATCGCCGACCATGAGACGGGCGGCAACGTCACGGTGAGCGTGCCGTCGGCGAGAACCGAACCGGTGAGGTCCTTCAGGCCCACCCGGTTCTGGTCGGCCAGCGTGTTCTTCGCGTACGGGTCGGCGTCGTGCAGGGTGACGGCTTCCGTGATGGCGGATGCGCCGAGCCCGGACACGTCGATGGCCACCTCGATCGACTCGGTCTGGCTGCGGTTCACCAGGAACACCGCGCTCGTGCCGGTCTCGGCGTCAGCGGTCACGACCGAGTCCACCAGCGGTGCGGCGCCGTACACCGCGGTGTCGTAGGTGTCGACGGTGATGCGGGGCGTGAGCACCTCGCCGCGGGCGAGCCTGGAGGTCACCGAGAAGGGGAAGAATGTGCTCTGGCGCCAGGAGTCTCCGCCTGGTTCGGTCATGATCGGGGCGATCACGTTCACCAGCTGTGCCAGAGAGGCCGAGCCGACCCTGTCGTGGTTCTGCAGCAGGGTGATCAGCAGGTTGCCGAGCACGACGGCATCCGCCACCGAGTAGACGTCCTCGAGCTGACGCGGCGCGAAACGCCACTCGTCGTTGACCTCCTCGGAGGCCTGGTGCTCGTCGAGGTACCAGATGTTCCACTCGTCGAAGGAGAGCTGGATGGTCTTCTTGCTGCGCAGCTTGTGCTTGACGTGGTCGGCGGTGGCCACGACGGTGTCGATGAAGTACTTCATCTCCAGCGACGACGCCAGGTAGGAGGCCAGGTCGCCGTTGCGTTCCTGGTAGTAGGCGTGGCAGGAGATGTAGTCGACCGACTCGTAGCTGTGCTCGAGCACGACCCGCTCCCACTCGCCGAAGGTGGGCATCGCCGAGCCGGAGGATCCGCAGACCACGAGCTCCAGCGACGGGTCGGCGGTCTTCATTGCCGAGGCGGTGCGGGCCGCGATCTTGCCGTAGTCGTCGGAGGACATGTGGCCGACCTGCCAGGGGCCGTCCATCTCGTTGCCGAGGCACCACATGCGGATGTCGTACGGTTCGGTCTTGCCGTTGGCGACGCGCTCGTCGGCCAGGGCGGTGCCGGCCTCACCGTTGGCGTATTCGAGCAGGTCGAGCGCCGACTCGATGCCGCGGGTACCGAGGTTCACGGCCATCATCAGTTCGGAGCCGGTCAGTTCGCACCAGCGGCCGAACTCTTCCAGGCCCACCTGGTTGCTTTCCAGCGAGTGCCAGGCCAGGTCGCGGCGCACCGGGCGCCGGTCGCGGGGTCCGACGCCGTCTTCCCACTTGTAGCCGGAGACGAAGTTTCCGCCGGGGTAGCGAATGGTGGTGGAGCCCAGCTCCTTGACCAGGTCGACCACGTCAAGGCGGAAGCCGTCCTCGTTGGCGGTGGGGTGGTCGGGCTCGTAGATCCCGTCATAGACGCAGCGACCGAGGTGCTCCACGAAGGAGCCGAAGATGCGCCGGTTGATGGTGGCGACCACATTGGTGCGGTCGATACTGATTCGTGCGGTGGTCATGGAGATCGTGTCCTATCTGTGCAGCGTTGACGAGGTGGGGCGAAGTCGAGTGAAACGAGAAAAGGCGGTGGGGTGGGCTGTTCAGGCCGGCGACGCACGCCGGCTGGGCGCGAGTGACAGTGCGCCGTCTTCGTTGCGCACCGCGCCGTGCGCGGGGTGCGCCGCGTCGAGGGCGGCGAGCCGGTGGTCGATGAGCCAGCCCGCCACGAACAGTGGCGCCGAGGCGCCGATCAGCGGCACCAGCACGCCGAACTGGAACAGGGCCAGCGTGAGCGCGCCCAGCGCCAGGATCAGCGACAGGCTCAGCAGCGGGGACACAAACGGCAGCACAAACGCGTACCGCCAGATCGAGCGGGCCGAGTCGCGGTAGCGGGTGCAGATGATGATCGCGGAGAACGCCGCCAGCAGGGTGCCGACCGAGACCACGACCAGCAGCACGAGCAGCACTGCGCTGACCGGGCTGCCCGCCACCGCAGTGGTCTGGAAAGCCACCAGGTCGAGGAACACCAGTACCGTGGCGAGCTGGAACGGGATCGCGACGACCGCGAGGTGCCAGAACTGGGCGCGGTAGGCGGTGATGAAGTCCCGCACCAGCCTGTCGCTGGGCTGGCCGGCGCGCAGCCGGCCGAGCAGGATCGCCGCGGCCGTGGCCGCCGGGAACACGCCCAGCACGATCAGCCCGGCGAGAGTGCCCGCGAGGAAGAGCAGGTTGATCACCACGAGCGCGATCGCGAACCGCAGCCAGTGCATCACCTTCCCGGCCCAGCCGATGGCGTAGTCGTCCATCTCAGGCGCCACTCGTGCCGAACCAGGCCACCCCGTCGGCGGTGAGACCGCTGAAGGAGAGGGCGGGCCGGGCGTTCGCCCAGTCCCAGCTGGTGAAGACCACGGCGTCGAGTTCGGTGCCGGATGCGCCCCCGACCACCAGCCGCACGCGTTCGGTGCGCCCGTCGAAGAGCCGCTCAGGCGCATCCGTGGGAACCAGAACCGTGGGCGCCGTTGCGACGGTGACCGGGTCGGCATTCACCAGCGCGGTCGACTCCGGAACCAGACGCACCGCGCGCCACGGGCCGGCCAGGCTCACCGGCGCGGCCAGGCGCTCCGCATCGGCGCCGGCGAACGGCTGCGGCGAGACGACGGGCCACCCCGCTTCGGTGAAGAAGGTGCGCCGCAGTTGCACAACGTGCTGGCTGGGGTCGTCGGCGAAGCGCACGTGGTGCACCATGAAGTACTCGTCGGCGCGGCAGGCTGACGCTGTTGCATCGGCGGCAGGGCTCGTGCCGGGCAGGCCCGGCTCGGTCAGGATCGAGTTGTGCCCGGGGGCGAGCCAGCCGGTGTCGTCGCCGAACCGGTGGCTGCCGAGCACCTTGGTGCCGATCAGGGCCGGATCGGTGTCGAGGTCGGTCATCGAGTGGCCGAGCAGGTCGGTGTACGGGCCGGTGATCTCCTCGGCCACGGCCACCCGTACGTTGTAGCTGTCGAAGAGCGAGTCGTAGGAGGAGAACAGCACGTAGCGGTCCTCCTCTCGGCGGTAGACGATGAAGGCGCCTTCGATCGCCCGGTCCACCGACACCGGCCGGCGGGCGATGACGGTGCCCAGGTCGCCCGGCGTCTGTGGTCGGCCGGTCGCCGGGTTCAGCGGCAGCGTGTAGATGCCGGAGAAGAACGACCCGTAGGTCAGCCACGGGGTGCCGGACCTGTCGACGGTGACGGCCGCGTCGATCGCGTTCTGGCTGTCGGTTCCGGCGCGGGTGGCCACGACGATGCCGCGGTCCTCCCACGGTCCGGCCAGCCGGCTCGCCACGGCCAGGCCGATGGCGGACGTGCTCGAACCGAAGGTGGAGGCCGAGTAGTACATGTGCCACTTCACATCGGATGCGGCGGCGGTCGAGGCGCCGCCCGTCGGCCAGCGCACGACCTCCGGAGCCCAGAGCCCGGGCGCCTGGCTCCACTCGAAAGCGGGCCCGGGCACGCCGTCCAGGGCGGTGCCCACGAAGGACCAGTGCACGAGGTCGGGCGACCGGCGCACGTGCACGCCGGCCGCCACCGCATCGGCGCCGGCGGCGGCATCCGTGGAGAACATGTACCAGGTGCCGTCGGTGTCGCGCACGACGGTGGGGTCGTGGGCGTTGCGGGTGCCCCAGTCGGCCGGGTCGCCGGCGGGCGCCGGGGTCAGGCTGCGCAGCGCCTGGCCGGGTCGCGCTTGGCCGGGCAGGGTCTGGTCGAGAACCGACATGATCAGCCCTTCCCGCCGGTGAGGGCGACGGATTCGATGATCTGGCGCTGGAAGATGATGAACACGATCAGCACGGGCAGCAGGGCGATGAAGGACGCCGCCATGATCAGCGGGTAGTCGGTCTGGCTGGCGTACTGGGCGTTGAAGCTCGCGATCACCAGCTGCAGGGTCTGCTTCTCCGGCGTGTTCAGGTAGATGATCGGGGCCAGGTAGTCGTTCCAGACGGCCATGAACCAGAGGATGAACTGCGCCGCCATGGCGGGCCGGATGGCCGGGAAGATCAGCTTGAAGAAGATCTGCAGGTAGGAAGCGCCGTCGAGCTTGGCGGCCTCGATGATCGAGTCCGGCACGTTCTCGAGGTACTGCTTGAGGAAGAAGATCATGATGATGTTGCCGAACAGGCCGGGCACGATCAACGGCAGCAGGGTGTCGACCCAACCGATCTCGGCGAAGACCATGAACTGCGGAATCATGATGGTCGGGAACGGGATCATCAGGCCGGCCAGCAGCATCAGGAATGCGGCGTTCTTGAACGGCATCCGCATCTTCGCGAAAGCGAACGCGGCGATCGAGGAGGTGACCGATCCGACCACGGTGACGGTGCCCGCCACGATCAGGCTGTTCCGGATGCCGCTGAGCAGCGGACCGGCCGACCAGACCCGCAGGTAGTTCTCCCACACCATCGGGTCGGGGATCCACTGCGGCGGCAGCGAGAAGATCGCTTCCTGGGTCTTGATGGAGGTGGAGAACGTCCAGAGCAACGGGCCGATCATGACCACAGCGCCGATGGACAGGATGATCGTGACGATCACATTGCCGATCGAATAGCTGGTGGTGCGCGAGACGCCGCGCTTGCGGTTCGGCGCCGGGAGACGGCGGCCACCTGAGGTCGGTGGGAGTGCCCCGTCGGGGGCCAGGAGGGGAGCTGCGCTCGGAATGGAGCCGGGCAGGGAGGTTGATGTAGTCACGGTGGCGGCCTCAGTCGATCGAGAACTGGTTGCGGCGGTTGAGCCTGAATTGGATGACGGTGATCACGAAGATGATCAGACCGAGCACGATCGACATCGATGACGCGTAGCCCATGTGCAGGTTGTTGAAGGCCTGCCGCCAGATGTACCAGACGATGGTCGCCGAGCTGAATTCCGGACCGCCCGTCGGGGTCATGATGTTGACCTCGATGAAGATCTGCGAGCCGCCGATGATGCTCGTCACCACGAGGAAGAAGGTGACCGGTCGAACCATCGGGAGGGTGATGTGGCGGAACTGAGCCCAGGTGCCGGCGCCGTCGAGCGCTGCGGCCTCGTAGAGGTAGCGCGGCACCGATTGCAGGGCAGCCAGGTAGAGCAGCATCGAGTAGCCGAGCCCCTTCCAGGTGGCCATGATGATCAGTGCCGGCTTGACGGTGTCCTTGTTCGCCAGCCAGTTGGGTCCCTGAATGCCGAACAGGTCCAGAACCTGGTTGACCAGGCCGAAGTCGCCGTTGTAGGCCCACTGCCAGAGGATGGCGATTGCGGCGATCGAAGAGATCACCGGCACGTAGTAGACGGTGCGGAAGAACGTGGTGCCGCGCATCTTACGGTTGAGCCCGAGGGCCAACGCCATCGAGAGCACCAGGCCGATCGGGATACCGATCATCATGAAGAAGGTGTTCCACATGGCCTTGGCGAAATACGGGTCGTTCCACATCTTGATGTAGTTGTCGATCCCGTTGAACTTCGGAGCGGCCAGCCCATTCCAGGCCGTGAAGGAGGCGTAGACGGAGAACAGCAGCGGGTAGAGCGTGAAAAGCAGGAAGCCGATCAGGGGGATCGCGATGAACGCGAGGGCAACCTGGTGCTCGCGCCTGTGCAGTCGAGAGCGGCGCGGCTTGGTGCGAAGAGCTGTGGTGGACATCAGTGATCTTCCTTGACGTGATTCCATGAGCGGGGGGCCGGCCGGGGCCGGGGGCGGATGCCGCGGCCACGCGTAGAGAGCGCGGCCGCGGCATCCGGGCGGTGTTAGCCGATACCGGCCTGGGCGTTGGCGTCGTCCAGGAAGGCCTGCATCTTGGGCTGCGCCTCCTTGAGGTAGTCGGCGGCGGTCTGCTTGCCGTCGAGGACCGGCTGGATGTTGGTGAACAGCTCGTCGTACCACTCGGCGTTGTAGGTGTTGTTCGCCGGCAGCGCACGACCGTAGTCGTTGACGATGTCGAGGAATTCCTGCTTGTTGGCCGGCTTGGTGGTCGAGTCGGCCACCCAGGTGTCGGCCATGTCCTTGAGGTTCGGGATCTGCACCCCGGCGTCGACCAAGGTCTGCTGCGCCGTGACGTCGGCAGAGAGGTACTCGACAAGCTTGGCGGACAGCTCAGGGTCCTCGGTGGTGCTGCCGACGGCGATGCCGAGCGAGCCGACCCAGGTGGCGGACTCACCGGTCTTCCCGGCCGGGTAGGGAATCAGGTCCCAGTCGAAGTCGAGCTCGGCGTACGTGGAGACGTCCCACGGGCCCACCGGGAAGAACGCGATCTGGCCACTCATCCAACGCTGGTAGGTGTCAAGGGTCTGCGCCTGCGCGGTGGAGGGGGTGACGCCCTCCACGTTGGACAGGTCCGCGAACCACTGCAGCGCCTCGGCGAACTCGGGCGTGTCAACGGTGACCTTGGTGCGGTCCTCGTTGAGGAAGTCGGCGCCGTTCGACCATGCGAACGACTGCAGGCTCCACTGCACGTTGAGGCCGGTGCCCCACTGGTCCAGCTCGCCGTCACCGTTGAGGTCCTTGGTGAGCTGCTTGGAGATGTTGACGAACTCCTCGAGCGTCAGGGGAACGTCCACGTCGGGCAGCGGAATACCGGCGGCCTCGAACATGGTCTTGTTGTACCCGAACGAGAACGGTCCGACGTCCTTCGGCAGAGCGTAGATGGCGCCTTCGCCGACCAGGCTGCCGTCGAAGCGGTAGCTGTCGACGCCGTATTCCCAGATGTTGTCGAGGTCGAGGGTGTCCGACCCTTCGACGTACTCGGTGATGTCGAGGACGACACCGTTGTTCACGTAGGCCTGGATGTCGCCCTGCGCGATGTAGAACACGTCCGGGATCTGCTTGCCGGCGATGGCCGCCTTGAGCTTGGTGGCGTAGTCGTCTGCGGTGGTCGAGATGATCTTGACCTTGACGTCGTTGGCTTCTTCGAAGGCCTTGATGGCCGTCGTGTATGCGGCCTTCTCGTCTTCGCCGCCGCGGAACATGAATGTGAGCTGCTTCTCACCGGTGTCTGCTGCTCCTGCCGAGCATCCGCTGAGCAGAAGGCCGGTCGTAGCGATCATTGCTACGGAGGCGGCGATAAAACGTGACCTCTTCATCACGTAGTTCCTTCCCGATTGGCTGTGCTGTGAGTGGTGGATGCCACGGCCCGTCGGGTCGGACATCCGCGTCCTGAGTGTTTTACAACGTTGTAACAGTATGACAGGCTCGGTGCATACGCAACGAATCCCGGTAAAAAATTCCAACGTTGCAATAAATGTTATCGTCCCGTTACCGGCCGTGGCCGGGGCGGCCCACCGAACCGGAGCCTCCCGATGTCCCTCGAATTCCCCGCTGACCTGGCCATGCACGACACCGTCGCCCCACTCGCCGACCGGCCTCCGATGGGCTGGAACTCCTGGGATTGTTACGGCACCACCGTCACCGAGGCCGAGGTGCTGGCCAACGCCGAGTTCATGGCCGAACACCTTCTGCGCTTCGGCTGGGACACCATCGTGGTCGACATCGCCTGGTACGACCCCGCCGCCCGCGCGGGCGGTTACAACGAGAAGCCCGGCATCGAGATGGATGCCTGGGGCCGCCAGCTGCCCGCCACCAACCGGTTCCCGTCGGCGGCCGCCGGCGCCGGCTTCGCCCCGCTCGCCGCCCGGGTGCACGCGCTCGGCCTGCGTTTCGGGCTGCACATCATGCGCGGGATCCCGCGCGCCGCGGTGGAGCGGGCCCTGCCCGTCTTCGAGCGTGCCGGGGTGACCGCCGCCGACATCGCCGACCCGGCCTCGGCCTGCACCTGGAACCCGGACAACGTGGGCCTGAACCACGACCACCCCGGCGCGCAGGCCTACTACGACGCCCAGGTGGCCCAGTTCGCGACCTGGGGCGTGGACTTCATCAAGGCCGACGACATGCTCGCGCCGTACCACTCCCGCGAAATTGCGGCCTACGCCCTGGCCATCGCCCGCTCCGGACGCCCGATCACCCTCAGCCTCTCCCCCGGCACCGATCTCTCCCAGGCCCACCGCGAGCACCTGGCCGCAAACGCCGAGCTCTGGCGGGTGTCCGACGATCTCTGGGACCGCTGGGAGGACATCCTCGACCAGTTCGGCCGGCTCGCGCGCTGGGCACCGCACCAGTGCCCCGGAGCCTGGGCCGACGCCGACATGCTGCCGTTGGGGCGCATCGGCATCCGGGCCGAACGCGGCGACGACCGGATGAGCCGGCTCACGCCGGACGAACAGCGCACCATGCTCACGCTGTGGTGCCTGGCCCGGTCCCCGTTGATGTTCGGCGGCGACCTGCCGTCCACCCCACCCCAGACCCTGGCCCTGCTCACCAACCCGGCGGTGCTGCGCATGCACCGCGACTCGCACGGCCAGCGGGAGCTCTGGCGGGAGGGTGACACCATCGTGTGGAGTTCGGTTGCCGGGGCCGAAGTCGAGGAGCCGGCGGCGATTTACGTGGCCGTGTTCAACACCGCGGACGCCGCCAGGGACATCCATCTGCCGTTGTCGGCGCTGGGCGCACCGGCCGGGGCGGCCACGGCCACCGACCTGTGGCACGGCGATCAGGTCGCGGTGACGAACGGCGGCACCACCCTGCGGGTGCCGGCACACGGCTGCCGTCTTGTGCACCTCGACACCGCCCTCGAGCACCAGTCCAGTCAGCCTGCCGTCGACTCCCGGTCGATCACGGTGTAGTCGGCCAGGTAGACCTCGGGCACCCGCGGGGTCACGCCCTCCTCGATGCGCTGCACGAGCAGGCGCACCGCGGTGTCGGCGATCTCGTCGCGGCCGGGGTCGATGGTCGACAGGGTCGGCAGGGAGTACTTGGTCTCGTCGAGGGCGTCGAAGCCGATGAACATCACGTCTTCCGGTACCCGCAGCCCGGCCACCTGAGCCACCCGCATGGCGCCGAGCGCCAGGGTGTCGTTGAGCCCGAACACCGCGTCGAAACTGACGCCGGTGTCGATCAGGGCGCGCATCGCCTCGGCGCCGTCCGCCCGGTGCCACCGGCCCACATTGCAGATCAGCGCCGGGTCGAACGGGATGCCGGCCTCGGCGAGGGCCTCGCGGTAACCCTGCACACGCAGCACGGCGGAGCCCACCACCTCGCCCTCGTGCGCACCGATGATGGCGATCCGGCGCCGGCCCCGGCTGATCAGGTGCAGGGTCGCCGCCTTCGAGGCTTCCACGTTGTGCATGGTGACGTGGTCAACGGGTCCGCCGAAGACCCGCTCACCGAGCAGCACCATCGGGTAGCCCACGTTGAGCATTGCGGCATCGTCGGTGCTCAGGCCCAGCGGGCTGAAGATCAGGCCGTCGGTCAGCTGTAGCCGCGGGCTCGAGAGCATGGCGATCTCGCGGCCGCGGTCACCGCCACCGGTCTGCTCGAGCAGCACCACCAGGTGACGGCGCTCGGCGGCCTGGATGATCGCATCCGCCAGCTCGGCGAAGTAGCTGAGGCTGAGCTCGGGCAGGGCCAGGCCGATCACACCGGTGCGGCCGGAGCGCAGGCTGCGTGCCGAGATGTTGGGCTTGTAGCCGAGCTCGTCGATGGCCGCGCGCACCCTCTCCCGGGTTGCGGGCCGGATGTGCTGAAAGTCGTGGACCACATTGGAGACGGTCTTGATCGACACGCCGGCGAGCGCCGCCACATCGCGCAGTGTTGCTGCCAATTTCGCTCCCTGTCGGTCAGTGCCGCGAACAGTCCGTGCGCGCGGTCGCGACTCCGGGCGGCCACACGCCGTCCTCGGCGCGTCGGTCTGCTCACGTCCGAACTTACCGCCTTCATTACAACGTTGCAGCCGCCTGGCGGCTCTGGCGCGGTCCATTCCCGGCGGGGCCTCGCCCCGCTTCCGGCGCCGCGGGCCTCGCGGCACTCACAAGTCCCGGCGGCACACGTCAGTCCCGGCGGCACACGCTAGAACCCGTGCCGCCGCGAAGGACACCTGCCTGCGGGAAGAAAGTGGTCCACGAGACGTGGAGGGCACTCGCCTGCGCCAGGAACACCATCCCGGTACCGTCGCCGCCGATGACGCCCGCATCGGTGACAAGCGGGCCGCCACCCACCCGGTCCGCCCCGGATCGGCGTGAGTAGGCTGGATGGGTGAATGCCTACGCCTCCGCACCCGTCGACCCCGAATCCACCGCAAACCTCGCCGAACGCGGCCTGAGACTGGCGGTGCTCGACGCCGACGACGAGGCGGGCCTCAAGCGTTGGCTGCTGGCGGATGCCCGCGGCTTCCACGAGGTAACGCCCACCGAGGGCACCCTCGAGGTGCAGGTCGAGGACATCGCCACCGACAGGGTCACCGGCGTCTGGGACGCCTCGCAGGCCGACCCGGAGACCCCGGTCGCCACGATACGGTCCTGGGAGATGGGCCTGACCGTGCCCGGCGGCACCGCCCTGGGCACCTGGGCGATCAGCTCGGTCACCGTCTCCCCCACCCACCGCCGCCAGGGCATTGCCAGGGCCATGCTCACGTCGGAGCTCCGCACCGCCCAGCGGCTTGGCCTGCCGATCGCCATGCTCACGGTCTCCGAAGCCACCATCTACGGCCGGTACGGTTTCGGACCGTCGGCTCGGCAGTCCTCGTACGTCGTCGACACCCAGCGGGCCCGCTGGACCGGCCCCACCCCGGCCGGCCGCGTTCAGTTCGTCAGCCCGGAATCGCTGCTCGCCGACGGCCCCGAAGTCTTCGAACGCACCCGCGATCGCTCCCCCGGCGAGGTCGACCGTCGCGAGATCTGGTGGAAGCGCACCCTTGGCCTGCTGCCGAACGAACCCGACGCGCACAAGCGCGGCATCCGCGCGGTGCGCTACGACGATGCCGACGGCGCCATCGCCGGATTCGCGCTCTACGAGATCGCGCTGCAGAACGTCAGCCACCCCGGCCAGCTCAAGCTTGTCGACCTCGTCGCGGCCACCGACGACGCCTATGCCGCGCTCTGGCGGTTCGTGATCGAGATGGACATGGTCAACGAGATCAACGCGGGCCTCCGCAGCGTCTCCGAGCCGGTGGCCTGGCAGGTCTCCGACCACCGCGCCGTGCGCAAGACCAGCGAACGCGACCACCTCTGGCTGCGCATCCTCGACGTTCCGGTGGCGCTCGGCGCCCGCAGCTACGCGGCGCCGGGCGACTACCTGCTCGACGTCACCGACGACCTCGGCTTCGCCGAGGGCCGGTTTCTGCTCACCGTGGCCGCCGACGGGTCGGGACAGGCGCATCCGCTCACCGGTACGGCCCCGGCCGGCGCCGTCGAGGTGGCCCTCTCGGCAGCGGACCTGGCGTCGCTGTACCTCGGCGGCACGAGCGCGGTCGACCTCGCCCGCGCCGGCCGGATCACCGAGAAGTCCCCGGATGCCGCCATCCGGCTGGACACGGCGCTGCACTCCGCCTACGCCCCGCACCTGAGCACCTGGTTCTAGCCGCTCGCTCCCGGTGCACCCCGATCTGGTCTTAGGCTGATCTGGGTGCCCGGCTCGGGCTGCCCTCCCAGCTAGCTCACAGCACCCGGCAACCGGCCTCATAGGCCGGGTCGATATCGTCGGGGTGAGAACCAGTCCCGACGAAACGGCACAGATAGCCCATGAACTCAAAAACCCCCGGCCAGGCGCTCCCCCCGAAGAAGGATCGCCGTGAGGTCGCGCGCGAGACCGCCCGCATCCAGCGGGAGGAGCAGAAGAAGCGCGAGACGCGCAATCGCTGGTTCCTCCGCGGCGGCATCGGCCTGGCCCTGGTGGCCGTGGCCGTCATCGTCGCCGTCCTGATCGTGGGCAGCGTCAAGCCGCCCTCGCCCGGGCCGCTCAACATGGCCAGCGACGGCATCCTGATGCAGGGTGACGGCACCACCATCAGCGCCGTGACGACCGCGGCGACCGCGGCCGACGCCGAGCCAGTGCCCACCGATGTGAGCGAGCTCACCAGCACCGTGAACATCGCGGTGTACCTGGACTACCTGTGCCCATACTGCGGCCAGTTCGAGACCACGAACGGCGCCCAGCTCACCAGTTGGCTCACCGCGGGCAACATCACCCTCGAGACGCACCCGATCTCGATCCTCGACCAGTCCTCGAGCGGCAGCAAGTACTCCACCAGGTCGGCCAACGCCGCCGCCTGCGTGGCCAACTACCAGCCGGACAGCTTCCTCGACGTGAACAGCGCCCTGTTCGCGAACCAGCCCACCGAGGGCACGACCGGCCTCAGCAATGCTGAGCTCGTCAGCCTGGTGGAGGAGGCCGGCGTCACCGACGAATCCGTGGCCACCTGCATCACCGACCAGGAGTTCGCCGACTGGGTGGGCGACGCCACCGACCGCGCTCTGGACAACCCGCTGCCCAACACCGACATCGGCGCGCTCGCCGGCACCCCGACGGTCCTCGTGCAGGGCGTCAAGTATGAGGGCGACCTCGGCGACGCGGCAGCCTTCGAGGCGTTCGTGTTGGAGCAGGCCACCGCGACGACCGACACCAGCGGCACCGACTCGGGCACCGACACGGGCGAGTAGCCACTGCCCGCGCGGACTCCCGCGACGGCATCCAGCTCGGCTACTGTGGCCGGTGCGGACAAGTGCACCCGGCACACCGGGCGCAGAAGTCCGCACCGGCCACAGTTGTTCTCCGCGCACGAGAGCGGATGCGAACGGATGCGAGCGGGTGACCGCGCTGTTGGACCCGAAGGAGACGGCATGTTGCACGAAGTCCCGGCCGACCGGCACCCGGCCAGGCCGCGCGTCTACGGCGCCACAGTCGATGCGAACACCCGGTGCGTGCATTACGCCGGGCCCACCGACATCGTCGCGATCAGGTTCCGCTGCTGCGACAGGTTCTACCCGTGCTTCCAGTGTCACGCCGACGCCGAATCGCACCCGGCAGCGCAGTGGGCGCCGGCGGAGTGGGCCGAGCGGGCGATTCTCTGCGGGGCGTGCGGGCAGACCCTCACGATCGAGGTCTACAGGTCCGTGTCCGCCTGCCCGGCGTGCGGGTCGCCCTTCAATGACGGATGTCGTCTGCACGCCCACCTGTACTTCCAGGTGACGCCGCCGACGCCCTGACTCCCGGCCCGGGCGACCGGCGCCGCATGGAGCCCCGGGGTCGGCTACATCGGCCCCGCGTGCTCGGTCAGCCAGGAGTACGGGTCGATGGCGGTTACGCCGTTGAGGTGCAGCTCCAGGTGCAGGTGCGGTCCGGTGCTCTGGCCCGTGCTGCCGACGTTGCCGATCACCTGACCGGCCGTGACGGACTGGCCCACACTCACGGCGGCGGAGCCGGCGAGCATGTGCCCGTAAGTGCTGGTGACGTTCTGACCGTTCACGACGTGATCGATCATGACGTGCACGCCCAGGCCGCCGTTGTCGTACGCGGTCACCGAGCTCACGACGCCGTCGGCGACGGAACCGATCGGGGTTCCCTGGCCGGGGTTCATGTCGAGGCCGTCGTGGAAGGTCGAGCATCCCGCGCAGGGCGCCGAGCGGGGGCCGTACCCGTCGGAGATGCGGATGGAGCCGGGGAACGGCCAGCGCACGCTCGCCCCGGCGGGGGCGGCGGCAACGGCGGTGGCCGCGGCCGCGGCGGCGGGGGCGACGACCACGGGTGGTGGTGGCGGCGCGACCTCCTTGGCCGTGTAGGTGTCCACCTGCACGGGGACGGGCGCTGCGGCGGTCACGCTGATGCTCTGTGCCGGTGCGGCCTCGGCCTGGGCTACCCTGGCGGCGGACGCCTGAGCCGCGCTGGCCGGAGCACCGTCGGCATCCACGTAAGCGGCCTGCGCGGGCAGCGCACCGGCCGTGGTGAGCAGCGCCACAAAGGTCATGGCGGTGACGGCGGTGACCTGCCGGCGGCGGGAGGGCGGCTTGATGAATCCGCTGCGCCTACGCATGAAACTCCCCGGCCGAAACGTGGGCAAGGATGTGCACGGTGCAAATGGACATGGCAAAAGCTTTCTGGTCGATGCGGGATCAGGATGCGGATCCACCAGGCCTCGAAAGGGTCACTCACCGGCAGCGGCCCGCGTCAGGTGACAGGGCAGGCCGGATAGGGCGTGGAGCGGGCGGGAACCGTGAAGGTGGCACCGCCGAATGGGAATCCAGCACACGGCGACGACGTCGGCCCCGCGCGCAGGTAAATGACGTTACGTCACGTTTCTGGGTAAACCGTGTGCGTGCATGCGTACGCACACATCGGCGGGGGTGTCGCTAGGGTCGTCTGGCGCGGAGGGCCAGGCCGCCGATCGGCAGGATGACCAGGCCTGCCGCGCACAGCAAGGCGATCCACTCACCGGTGGCCAGGCTCACCCAGAGGCCGAGGCCGAGAACCGCGACGCTCCACAGCCAGCCGAACAGAGCGCTGCGGCGCACGGCGTGATCGGGTGCGATTGTCATGCCTTCACTCTACAAAGCGCGGCTGGGTGGTTCCAGTGGACCCGAGGGCTCAGACGGTGACGACCGACTGGGCCAGGGCGTCGAGAGCGCCGGGCACCAGTCGGTAGTACGCCCAGGTGCCGCGCTTGTCCCGGGAGAGAATACCGGCATCCACCAGCACTTTGAGATGGTGGGACACCGTGGGCTGACTGAGGCCGAGGGGTTCGGTGAGGTCGCAGACGCAGGCTTCGGCGTCGTCGTGGGCGGCGACCATCGAGATCAGCCGAAGCCGGGCCGGATCGGCGATGGCCTTGAGGGTCTTCGCAAGCTTTTCCGCGCCGTCCGCGGCGAGCGCTTGGCGGGCGGGCGGCGCGCAGCACTCGACCGCCGCGGGGGCCTGCAGAAGTTCGACGTTCACCATCCCCCCATTCTGACACGCGAATTGACATCCATCGATGCTGTCGCCACACTCAATATCGACGTTCATCTATTTCCCAGCCGCGACCGATGGAGCACCATGACATCCGCCGACCAGCCCGCCCCTGCCGCCGCGCAGCTCGGCACCACCGATCGGCTGCTGCCGGTCTGGATTCTCCTCGCGATGGGGCTCGGGCTACTGCTCGCCGTCTTCGCGCCCGGCGTCGGCGACCTGCTGCACGCGTTCTCGATCGGCTCGGTGAGCGTGCCGATCGCGGTGGGCCTGTTGGTGATGATGTATCCGGTGCTCGCCAAGGTGCGGTACTCGGATGCCCGCGCCGTCGCCGGCGACCGGCGCCTGCTGGTGTCCTCGCTGGTGCTGAACTGGCTCGTGGGCCCGGCGCTGATGTTCGCGCTCGCCTGGGTCTTCCTGCCCGACCTGCCCGAATACCGCACCGGGCTCATCATCGTGGGTCTGGCCAGGTGCATCGCCATGGTGCTCATCTGGAACGACCTGGCCTGCGGCGACCGGGAGGCCGCGGCGTTCCTCGTGGCGATCAACTCGGTGTTCCAGGTCATCGCGTTCGCCGCCCTCGGCTGGTTCTACCTGCAGGTGCTGCCGGCCTGGCTCGGCCTGGCCACGACCAGCGCCGAGTTCTCCATCTGGGCGATCACCGCGAGCGTGTTGGTGTTCCTCGGAATTCCGTTGCTGGCCGGCTACCTCTCCCGTCGCATCGGCGAGGCCGCCCGTGGCCGCGCCTGGTACGAGAGCCGGTTCCTGCCGCGGGTGGGCCCGTTCGCGCTCTACGGACTGCTCTTCACGATCGTGTTGCTCTTCGCCCTGCAGGGTCAGCAGGTCATCGACCGGCCGCTGGACGTGGTGCGCATCGCCCTGCCGCTGCTGGTCTACTTCGCGGTGATGTTCGGGGCGGGCTTTCTGGCCGGCCGGCTGGTCGGGCTGTCGTACGCCCGCACGGCCACGCTGGCCTTCACGGCGGCGGGAAACAACTTCGAGCTGGCCATCGCGGTGGCCATCGGCACGTTCGGCGCCACGAGCGGTCAGGCCCTGGCCGGCATCGTGGGCCCGCTGATCGAGGTGCCGGCTCTGATCGCCCTGGTCTACGTGTCGCTGTGGCTGCGCCCGAAGCTGTTCGGCCACGAGCCGGCGCCCCGGGCCGCAGCATCCGGCGAACCGGCATCCACCGAGGCGGCGGCGCCGACCGCCGTCTGACCCGTCAGTGCCAGCGGTGCAGGCTCAGCCGCGGGTCACCTGGATCTTCGACGTCGTCTGCTCGCGCTCGGCGACGGGCACCCGCACCTCGAGTACGCCGTCCCGGTAGCTGGCCGAGACGTCGGAGTCTTTGCTGCCGCTGGGCAACGGGATGTCGCGGGCGAAGGAGCCGTAGCGGAATTCGGTGCGGTAACCGCCCTTCTCCTTGTGTTCGCTGGTCTCTTGGCGTTCGGCCTGGATGTGCAGGACCCCGTCGGACACCGAGATGTCCACGTCCTTGTCGGGGTCGATGCCGGGCATCTCGGCTTTCACCACGAGGGTGTCACCCTCGTGGTATTCCTCCACCCGCAGGGCTGCGGACTCCCAGTCGCCCTCAAAAAAGCGTCGCACCGAGTCGGGCAATTCGAATCGGTCGCGGCGCGCTACTCCACCAGCCATGATGCATCTCCTTGGGGTTCGGCCTGTTTTCGCTGCACAGAGTACCCCCGCGCCGTGGCCCGCGCAGGCCGTGCGGCGGGCGCTAGATCAGCTGCGCCGCGCGCAGATCGGCCTTCAGCCGCGGGGTCAGCGGGTCGAGAATATCGTCGTACTCGCGATGCCCGCGCAGGTAGGCGGCCGTGAACGGGCACAACGCCACGACCCGCAGCCCGCGCGCCCGCACATCGGCGAGCGCGGCCGCCACCAGCGTCGACGCCAGCCCCTTGCCGGACTGGTCCATGCTGATCTCGGTGTGCACGAACACCCGCTGTTCGCCGTGATCGGCGTAGACAGTGTGGCCCACCTGCACCCCGTCGAGCAGCAGCACGTACCGGCGCTCATCCTCGACGAGTTCGACGGTGCGCTGCTCGCCGGCACCGGGCTGACTATCGCCATGTGTGGGGATGCTCATCCCCCCAGTCTGCCCAGCGCGCCGACGGATGCAACCCCTCGCGGCTGCCCATCCGGCGCTACTCGGTGGTCGGCACCGCACCGGCCGCCGCCGCGGCATCCGAACCAGCCTGAGCGACGCTGCGCCGCGCCCGCCGGTAGGTTGACCGCTTCGGCTGCTCCTTGAGCTGGCGGCGCACATCGTCGAGGATCTCGGTGACGGTCATCAGGTCGGCATGGCTGAGCCTGTCGAAGAGCATCTCCCGCACCAGGTCGACGTAACCGGGGATGCCCGTCCGCAGCAGGTCGAGGCCCGCCGGAGTGATGTGGGCGATGACCGACCTGTCGTCGTCGGGGGCTGGCTGCCGAAGCACCAGCTCCTTCCGCTCCAACTGGCCGACCTGGTACGTGAGCCCACTGCGGGAGACCGTGAGTGAATCGGCGATGTCGGTCATGCGCCGCCCAACGGTGCCGGCTTCGCCGATGCGCAGGAGAATCTCGAACTGCGCGAGGGTGAGGCCCACGGAGTCGCGCAGATTGCGGTCGGCCGCGTACTGCACGATGTTCGACGTCTCGAACAGGGCCGCCCAGGCACGCATCTCATCGGCCGAGATGGATGGTTCGGGAATTCCCATGGTCGGTCCTCCGTTAGGGTGAGAAAGAAGTTGTTTCGAATACGAAGCACTTGTCGGCTCGATGTCGAACACTCTGCGTGTTGACGACTGAGTCCAGTGTGCTCCGCTCTACCCGAAAGAAGACAATCATGACCAACGCCATTTACACCGCATCCGCCACCTCCTGGGGTGGACGCACCGGCAAGGTCGTCACCAGCGACAACAAGCTCGACCTCGACCTGTCCATCCCCAAGGACATGGGCGGCGACGACGGACCCGGCACCAACCCCGAGCAGCTCTTCGCCAGCGGCTGGGCGGCCTGCTTCCACAACGCCCTCAAGGCCACCGCCCGCCAGAACAAGGTCGACGTGTCGGAATCCGCCGTCACCCTCACGGTCAACCTCGTCGGCAGCATGGCCACCGGCCTCGACTTCGAGGTCACCATCGAGGCCCAGATCCCCGGCGCAGACCCGGCCACAGCGCAGGCAGCCATGGAAGCCGCACACGCGGTCTGCCCGTATTCCCGCGCCACCCGCGGCAACATCGCCGTGAAGCTCACCGTCGTCACCGACGAGGACTAGCCACCACCTTCGTTCTGCGTCCCGTGCGGACAATTGCGTCCGGCACACCGGCACCAATTGTCCGCACGGGCACCAGTTGCGCCACCGGCAGGCTCTACCCCCAGACGTCGGCCATCTCCGCGGGCAGGGTCCGCAGCACGTCCCACCGCTCAGGCACCACCAGGCTCGGCAGCACGAACGACCACATCTCCACGAGCCGCTGCATCAGGTCCGCCCGGCCGGTGAGCACGCCGGAGACCACCTGCACACCCGTGAACGCCGGGCTGATGAACCGGGCGGCGGCGGCGACATCCACGTCGGCGCGCACGTCGCCGTCGAGGATCGCGCGCCGCAGCAACAGCTCGCAGGCCGCGATCCAGTCCTCGTATGGCGTCACCACGGGCACCGAGAGGTTGCTCGATTCCATCGTCAGGCGGATGCCTGCCCGCGACACCGGATCGTCGCGCACCTGCTTGCCCAGCTCGAACGCCATCCGCAACAGCACGTGCAGGCCGGGCTGCTCGCTGTGCAGCAACTCGTCGCCGAGCCCGAGCGCCCGCTCATGCTGGGCGTCGATGACCGCCAGCGCCAGCGCCTCCTTCGACGCGAAGTGGAAGTACAGCGCCCCCTTGGTGAGCCCGGCCGCGACACAGATATCCGCCATCGAGGCACCGCCGTAGCCCACAGCGCCGAAGACATCGGCGGCGGCGCGGATGATCGCCGCCCGGGTTTCCACGGCGCGAGCCTGTTGGGTCATGACGCTCCTCGACTGGAAACGGGCACCCGGCACGGCACCGAGACCAATTCCGACTTCGTCTCACCAGAAAGCATACCGTTTGGTATGCTTCCATTAGGCCGGGCGAGCATTCCGGGGGGAACCTGTTTTCCCGGCCGACGACTACCGCACGACCGCACCACCCGCCCAGCGCCGCCGCCGGGCACCATCTGCCGGGATCGAGGGGAATCCGACGAATGAACAGCACAGGAATACTCAGCACCGCCTGGCAAGGAACGCTCGGGCGCACAGATGTCCTGGACGGCGGCGCTATCGACGGCGCCACGCTGGGCGCTCTGATCGGCGTGACGCTCATCGTCCTGGCCGGCCTGGGCGCCCTCGTCCTCATCGTGGCCGCCCTCGCGCAGGTGGTCCGCGCCGTGCACCTGAGCGAACCGGCCCGCACACGGTGGGTGTTGACCGTGGTCTTCGCACCGGTGTTCGGCGCGCTCGCCTGGTTCGCGGTGGGCAACCGCCTCCAGGCCGGCTGACCCGCACCCGGCAGTCCCGCTTCCGCGGGTCAGGACCGGGGCCGCACTACGAGCACCGGGCAGTCCGCGTGCCGCACGCACTGCTCACTGACCGAGCCGAGCAGCATCCCGGCCAGTCCGCCGCGCCCGCGGGAGCCGACCACCAGCATCCGGGACCCCCGCGAGACCTCGATCAGAGTCTTAGCCGGCCCGCCCAGCGCCACCCGATACTCCGCCGTGAGCCCCGGATGCTCGGCGACGACGTCCCGGGTGTCGTCCACGAGGCGTTCCCGCACCGCGCCCGCGTAGTCCGAGTACGACGACACATAGCCGAACTCCCAGTTCGCCGGGCGCGGAGCCGTGTCGATGGTCCAGGCGCGCACGATCGTCACCGGCACCTTGAGGTCGGCGGCCAGGTCGAGAGCCACGGTCAGGGCGTGATCGGCGTCGGCCGATCCATCATGCCCGACGACGATGCCCGTGCGCGGGCCGGGCTGCTGTGCCGGTTGCGCGGCCGCTTCGGCGTGCACCGCCGCCGCGTCGCCCGCATCGGGTCGAGGGTCCTTGCCTGTGCCGGTGTCAGCGTCCATGGTGGCCTCCTGCCGCGGAAGGCGGAGCGTCCGACTCCTGCGGTTCCCTCCCATTCAACCGTCCCGAGCCTGCCGCCGGTAGAGCGCGGGCCATCTCGGGCGAGGAATTCCGGCCGCCCTCCGCCGCTGAGCCGCGCCGGCGCAGCCTCTCGCAGCCGCCTCCCACCCGGCGCCCCAACGCCTTCGATAGTCTCTGGGGATGAGCTACTTCGAGCGCCACCGTTTGTCCGCGCTCGCGACGGCTGCCGTTCTCGTCGTCGTCCTGGCCGGCGCAGCCCTCGTCAGTGCCGCCCTGCGCGCCGAACCCGCCACGGCGGCCCCCACCGCGCCCATCGCCACGAACACGATCGACCTGGCCGGCTTCGAGCCCGGCCGCATCGTCAGCGACTACACCTTCTTCAACGCCGACGCCATGACCGAGCAGCAGGTGCAGTCGTTCCTGCTGTCGCGCAGCTGCATCCGCACCGACAGCTCACCCTGCCTCTGGGAGTACCGCGAGAGCACCGTCGACCAGCCCGCCGCGGGTGCCGGCCACTGTGCCGCCTACCCGGGCGCCGAGAACGAACACGCGAGCACCATCATCAGCAAGGTCGCCGAGGCCTGCGGCATCAGCCCCCGCGTTCTGCTGGTGCTGTTGCAGAAGGAGCAGTCCCTGCTCAGCCGGCCCACCGAGTCCGGCTACCTGCGCGCCACCGGCTACGGTTGCCCCGACACGGCCGACTGCGAGACCGAGTACTTCGGTTTCTTCAACCAGGTCTACAACGCGGCCTGGCAGTTCCGTCAGTACACCCAGGAGCCCGAGCGCACCTACAAGATCGGCGACACCGAGGTGGGCTACAATCCCGACGCCGCGTGCGGCGCCAGCACCGTCGACATCCAGAACCAGGCCACCGCCAACCTGTACAACTACACCCCGTACCAGCCCAACGAGGCGGCCCTCGCCGACCCCGACAGTGATGGCGACGGATGCTCCACCCACGGCAACCTCAACTTCTGGCTGTTCTACACGGCCTGGTTCGGCTCCGGCAACCCCGACCCGTACCCGGATGCCCTGGGCTCCTGCCTCAACTACGCCCACGGCCAGCCCTGCCGGGTGCCCGAGCTGATCCCGTCGCTCTAACCCCACCGCACGCTTAGGAGGAACCATCGTGGACGTCCCCGCCGGCCGCCATCTCGTGTACCAGACCAGCCTGATGAGCGCCCTGCTCGACGGCATCTACGACGGTGACACCACCGTGGCCACCCTGCTCGAACACGGCGACTTCGGCCTGGGCACCTTCAACGCGCTCGACGGCGAGATGCTGATCCTCGACGGTGTCTGCTACCGGATGCGGGTCGACGGCACGGTGGCACCCGCCGCGCCCGGCGACCTGACCCCGTTCGCCGTGGTCACCGAGTTCGTCCCCACGGTCACCATCCCCGTCACCGGGCCTGCCACCCGCGATCAGGCGGTGGCGCTGATCAACGAGACCCTGCAGAGCGCGAATTACCTCTACGCGGTGCGGCTGACCGGCGAGTTCGAGTGGGTGCGGGTGCGGGCCGTGCAGCGGCAGGAGAAGCCGTATCTGCCCATGTCCGAGGCCATCCGGGGCGAGAAGACCCTGGAGTTCGGCCGTTCCACCGGCGTCGTCGCGGGGTTCCGCACCCCGCTTTACGGGCAGGGCATCGGCGTGCCCGGCGGGCACGTGCACTTCGTCGACGCCGACCGGCAGCACGGCGGCCACGTGCTCGACTTCGCGTTACTCTCGGGCACCATCGAGATCTGCATCGGTACCGACCTGCACCTGGAACTGCCGCTCACACCCGAGTTCAAGAACGCGGACCTCAGCCCGGACAATCTCGCCGACCAGATCGAGCAGACCGAAAACCACCGCTGAGCAAACCAAAACGACCCGGTCAGGTCCTCGTCACGTGCCCCGGCCAGAGCGCCGCATCCAGCCCACGTTCGAGCTTGGCGATGGTCTCCATGTCCGGCCAGGCCCGCCCGTCCAGGATGCCGATCAGGGTGGCGTGGTTCACGCCGCAGGACTCGGCGGCATTGCGGATGCTCCGCGAACCGATGGCACGGCGCAAGTTGCCCGCGAACGTCCGCGCGACCTCGCCGATGGCGTCGCTGGCCGGGCCATCCGGCCACTCGTGAACCAACTCGTTCGGCTTCAGGCGCTTGGTGCGTGACATTCCCCCAGCGTAGGCCGCTCCAGGAGCCGTGCGGGCCGCACGAACGGCGACTACGGGGTCCACCAGGGCCGCAACGGCAGCTCGCCGGCAGCGCCCGGTTTGTCGGGCCGGGACATCAACACCTGGTGCAACTGGATGCCATTGTTCTCGAACCCGAGCCGCGATCCAGCCATATACAGACCCCACACTTTCGCGGTGGGGAGCCCGACCTCGGCGACCGCCTCGTCCCAGTGCTCGACGAGATTGGCGCACCAGTCGCGTAGCGTCAGCGCGTAGTGCTGCCGCAGGTTCTCTTCGTGCAGAACCTCCAGACCGGCGTCCTGCGCCTCGCTGATGATCCGGCCAGACCCTGTGAGCTCCCCGTCGGGAAAGACGTAACGATCGATGAATCCGCGCGGCTGTGGTGGTTTGTGATTCTCCGGCCAGGTGATGGCGTGATTGAGTAGCAGCCCGCCGGGGCGCAGCCGGGACTGCAGAAACCCGAAGTACGACGGATAGTTGCGCACGCCGATGTGCTCGAGCAGCCCGATCGACGACACCGCGTCGTACCCGGTTTCCGTGACATCGCGATAGTCGGCGTAACGGACCTCGGCCAGATGGCCCAGGCCCTCGTCTGCGATGGCCCGCTGTGCCCAGCCGGCCTGCTCGGTCGATAGCGTCACACCGGTCGCTCGCACGCCGCGGCGGGCGGCGTAGCGCACCATGCCGCCCCAGCCGCAGCCCACGTCGAGCAACCGGTCGCCCGGTTCCAGTCGCAGCTTTTCGAAGACGAGTCGGTACTTGTTGTGCTGCGCCTCCTCGAGGGATGCGCTCCCGCGCGGGTAACACGCGCAGGTGTAGGTCATGGACGGCCCGAGAACCCACTCGTAGAAGGTGTTCGAGACGTCGTAGTGGTGGTGGATCGCTTCGGCATCCCGGATCTTGCTGTGCCGGAGCCCTCCGGTGATCCTGCGCCACCGGGGCTGCGCTTCCTCGGGCGGCGGCGCTATCGGGCGCAGGTGCCGGGCGCCGATGGAGCGGATCATGTCGACCATCATCCGTGCCGGTGGGCGTGCGAAGACGAGGCTGTCGGCGAGGGCCTTGAGCAGCTCATAGGGGTCCCCCGGGTGCACCCCGCGGATGTCGAGGTCGCCGGCGATGTAGGCGCGGGCAAAGCCGAGGTCGCCGCGGCCGGTGGCCAGGTAGCTCGTGCCGCGGGGGGTTCTCAGATCCAGCCCGAACGACGCGTCCGTCGGCCCGGTCGAACTCTCGTCATAGGCCGTGAACCGCAGCGGAAGCCGGCCGCCTGCCAAGATCTCCAGCACCTCGGCGAGGGTGTATTTCCCCGCCGATCCGGTTTTCCCTGGCGCATCCGTCAGCGAAGTCGACTTCGTCGAGCGTTCCCGGTACGTGGTCATCGTCGTTGCACCGCCTTGGCATAGAGGTCGAGGAGACGTGAATCAGGGTCGTATCTGTTCTTCACTGCCCGGTAGTTTTCTCCGCCGTAGAGTTCGTCGAACTCCGCCCGGGAGTAGTAGGAGTCGGAGTACAACGACTTGTGCCCGTCGAAATCACGGACCGCGCGTTCGATCAGGCGGTTCGTCGCCCCCGCGGTGGACCCGACCGGCACCGTCGACCAGAAGCCGACGTTCACATAGTTCTGGCGCGGCCCGATCGGGTAGAGCGGCCAGCCGGTGTCATCCTGCAACCGCAGCGGACACAGCCAGACCGGTGTGATCGGCACGGTGTCCAGGAACCAGTCCAGAAACTCCGCGCACCGCTCTATCGGCACCTCGATGTCCTGGACGACGCGCTCGCGGGGCGGCCGGCCGGCCAGTTTCTCGATGCGATCGCCGATGTGGAATCGTTGTTCGTATTTCATCAGCTTCCCGTAGACGCTGCTGCGCCGGTAGCGTTGCGGCCACAGCCGGCGGACCCGCGGATTCTGCGCTCCGAACGCCTCCGAACACCAGAACCAGTCGGTGTCCCAGCGCCAGAGGTAGTCGTGGATGGTGAGGCGGTCGTCCGTCACCCCGCTGTCGTGCTGAATGGAGCGGTAGTAGATCTGTCGGCCGGTGTAGTCACTCACGGGGCCGGGCGCACTGGTCTTCCTACCGAGGCAGAGGTAGCTTTCCGCCGCGTTGAACACCACGCCGTCGAGGTAGTCGACCACGTCACCGTCGAACATCCCGGTCTCGATGATGCCGTGCATGGCCCGGATCAGGTCGACGAGCGAGTGGAACCGCAGATGGCTGAGCGCGACGAACGGTTTCACGGGTTCGAGCTCGATGCGCAGGCGCACCGCGTACCCCAGCGTCCCGTAGGAGTTGGGGAAGGCCCGGTACAGATCCGCGTGCTCGGTGGGCGAGACGGTGAGCACCTCCCCCGTGCCGGTGAG
Organism: Cryobacterium sp. TMT4-31; assembly: GCF_004403385.1. NCBI lineage: Bacteria > Bacillati > Actinomycetota > Actinomycetes > Micrococcales > Microbacteriaceae > Cryobacterium > Cryobacterium sp. TMT4-31. The sequence goes on along the minus strand of NZ_SOGI01000063.1, from coordinate 17,980 downwards.
GATGTCCATCTCCCGCACCGACTCGTGCGGCAGGCCGTTGCGGAACGACGTCGACTCGATGCCGAGGCCGGTGACTGCGCCGCCGAGCGTGATGGTCTTCAGCTGCGGCACCACCAGCGGCGCCAACCCGTGGGGCAGCGCCTGGGCGACGAGGCCGTCGTAGGTGCACATGCCGGCCACGTCGGCCGTCCGCGCCTCTTCGTCTATCGCGATGACGCCGGTCAGCCCGGAGGTGTCCAGGCCCGGCACGGTGTTCTTGGCGCGTGCCCGGAACAGGTTCGACGTTGGTTTGGCCAGCCGAATCGGGGCCCCGTCGGGGACGGCCCGATAGCTCTCGAGTAGGCGCTGCACGCCGGCGGCGTGAGCGCGCTTCGCGTCGACAAGTGCGGGCACGCCCACACGATAGCCCGCGGTCGCCCCGGACGCGACGGGCAGCTGCACAATCACACAGACACGCGGGCGATCTCACCGATGGCGTTGCTGGGCGGCCAATACGCCACGCCTCTACGCTCGCTCCGCTTCAGGCACGTGGTGCGTGACATGTTGGCGTATTCGCCGTGCCGATCGGGCGCGACCATCGCCTAGCGATACGTCCGCGCGTTCGACGGCGCGGGCGTCGACGCGCGTCCGGTCACATGTGTTCATGTAGTCGCGACACAAAAGCGGATGCCGTTTTGCGCTGGCCCGCCCGAAGAATCCGGCGCCCACCCCATCGGCGATCGCGAGGGTCCAGGCCGGAGGCGCGCGGCGTCCCGAACGCCAGGGGCGCCAGCGCGGCACTGGCCGTGCGGTGACCGCTCAGACTTGACGCTAGCCCGAGTTGAATTAGTGCTGCGGATCCGCTGGGAACACTCCCCGCGCCGAGACATGCATGGCGAATAGCCATTGCTTCCGCGCCAGATGTGCGCTTGTAACAGCTCGGAGTGGTGCATGGCACTGGTCGCAACCCCTGGCTTTCAGGTCACAATTCCAGCTCGTAGAGTTGGGTTGCTCCCCTCCAACGGTGCACAGACGTCACATGATCCGCGAGGTCATGGACCCCATTGACGACAGCGAGTTCGACAACCGCATCGCTTGGCACACGGCCTTTTCGTCGCTCCTCGTAGGGATAGTTGCCGATCGTCGAGAAGGTGTTACTACCGCGCATCGGCGGGTTGGGGAACAGTGTGGCTCCACTGTTCATGGGAGAAAGCCGGACTCTCTCGCCATGTGCTTCGACGAGACTCCGCGTATCAATGGTCAGCACATCCTGCTCCATAGTGCGGTAGTGTCTGGCGTTTAGCAGCCTGGTCAGTCGATCCATGTGAAGCCAGAAAAAGACGCGATTGTTCAAAGTCGCGAGCCATTCCGCCGGAGTGACATCCACCAGACTGGCCTCAAGGAAGCTCATCCGCAACGGCTTTTGATCCCTCACTGTGATCTCCCCCAACAGCGGGTGTGCGAGCGCGACTGAATGTTCACGCTTCTGCGAGAGCATTCGGTCCGCTTCCAACGCGTCAAGGCCCGAGGTCGCAACTATCTGTTCAGTTGTCCAAAGGCCGCTGGCCTTAATCAGCTGCCAGCTGCCGGCCGTTGCCATGTGGTACAGCTTTGGGTAACGCTCGATCAGTTCTTCGGTTTCCATATTCCTTGCTCCGTTGCCATTTACCATTCACGCCGGTCGATCACGCTTCTCTTGTCGAAGCGAGTCCCGATGAGGGAAACTGGTGCACCTGCGACCTTTTCGACTTCTTCGACGAAGTTGACCGTTGCCTCAGATAGTTGTTCGAATCGTCGAGCATCCTCATTCTGCTTGTCGATGTAGTCGGTGAACGTCAAAGCGATGTCGGTTGCGCCGTTGAGGTTTGCCGCCCTCTTCAGCTGTACCCAGTCGAATTCTCCAACGCGACGTTTCGTCCCTGAGACAGATCCTTTTTCGTTGTCGCGGAGCACTGTCTCATCGTGCCCGGAACGATCGGCGATCTTGTCCCAGTCCACTTCTTGCGACATGTGTCCGGATTCACCATTGATCGGGTTCCCCACACGAATTGGATACGTGCGGATCACCATCACCACTCGGCGAAGGCGGTGCGGCCCAATTCCAGCTTCCGCGAGCGTTGCCGAAGTCGTGGTGTCGCGACTCGTGACGTGGGGATAGTGCCCGTGGTAGATACTCAGTCCGGTGCCTTGTGTCCCTTCTAACAGCACACGCCCGTTCCTGCGGAAAGTCTCCTCTAGGAGGTCTGCGGCCGAGCCAATATAGGGGGCAAGTTCATCGACGTCTTTTGCAAGGCGGACCGGCTCTTCTCCTCCTCCGGTTCGTCCCATGATTCGACGTGACGCAGCGGAACCGCCACCCTTTCCTGTCGAGCCGATCGTGCTTTTGAGGTGAGATTCGGCGGCCTTGTCAGAGTCTTCGATGATCATCGCTTGCGGATCAATAACGAGCCGCGTGTTCTCGACGCCGCATTCGCTAATTTCCTTTAGCAACAATTGAACGTCTAACGTAGCCCCGGGCCCAATTAAGAGCTTTGCTCGACTATTTGCGAGGGTCCCCGAGGGCAAAAGCCGATGCGTGTAGGCCGTGTCTTTGGTCGGCACTTTATGTCCTGCGTTCGGGCCGCCCACCCGCATGAGCAGGTCATACTCCTGTGCCATAAAGTAGGCGATGTTCCCTTTGCCCTCGCTGCCGTACTGGCCGCCGATGAGAACATCAACCAACCGTGCCGATCGAGAAACATCGAGCCTCAAAGCCGCTGCTGCACGAATCGCTACATCAGCGCTTGAACAGCGGTCTGTGTCTATAGATACGTCTGCGTCTTGCCCAAGTGATGTCGTCTGGCTTTCAGTTTTATTGAGGGCCACGTCTCTATAGCTATGCAGTTCCTGGAGTGGCCCCGCACTCCGTTTGCGTTCCTCGTAGCGGCTTTCCAACACGTCCGTAGGCGCGTCCACGTGGATGTGGGTCACTCTCGCTGGATAGCGGTCCCGAAGTGCCTCGATCTGCGCAAGGCGACGCACTGCGTCGACAATTATCAGCTCCACGTTGTCGGCAGAATCTCCGATGCACTTGTCCACCGCGTCCGCAACCCACGCGCCGTCCGTGTGCTCGTCGAGAAGGTCGCCGTAATCTTGGAGCGCTTTTCGCTCATTCGGTAGCGGGACCCCGGCTTGCGCGGCCAGTGACTTGATGATCTCTTGGGTCCGAATATGATTTGCGCCGTAGCGATCCGTAAGGTCACTTGCGAGCGTGCTCTTTCCTGAACCAACGGGCCCGCTAAGGACAACGATTCTTGGCATGAGGGATCGCTTTTCGGCGACGGTGTTCATTGCGGCTCAGTTCCTTCGGCTCTTGCGCGCACAGCACGCAAAGAGTCGACTCGCTCGCACGTGGAACTTCCATACTCTCGCGCTCAAGTGCCTGGTGTCTCGCACCCTTTAGAGGGTCAAACTCCCAGTTGAAGGCAATAATTCAGGGAGCAAGATGCCCGCGCAAACGGCACAGCAAAGCACAGCACGGCCGAAGCTTGCCTCTAATGATCGCTTACAGCGCGGCGCTTGGTTCACTCACCAATAGCGCCACGGGGTCCGAAGCTACGCGTGGTGCAGCTCTAGAAATGGCGGAAACGGCAACGGCGGCTGGCTTTTCAGGACTTGAGGTATGTCGGGCGGCGAAAACTGCTCGGATTTTAGGACTTTTCCGTCTGCTCGCATAAGCGGCTTTCCGTTCATGTCCAGCTTGCTCATGTTGGAACGATGTACTTCTCTGACGACCGCATCAAGGTCGATGCCATATGTCAGAGCGGAACCGTACACCACGTACAAGATGTCGGCGAGGGCGTCAGCGACACCAACCAAGTCGCCCGATTCTGCCGCGACCCGGAACTCTCCGACCTCTTCTTCGAGTAAAGCGATCCGTAGCTGAGCTAGCCCAACTGGGATGCGTTCCTGCGGTCGGAGGTGCCTCGGCAGATTGAACGCTGTGTGAAAGGCGCCGACGGACAACATAGCTTCGCTGAGTACTGGCTGAATCCAGAGATGACTTCGTTGAGCGGTCTTTGCTCGAGGGATTCGGCGCCGTCTGGCACGTTGTAGTTCAGAGGCAGGCAGACCGAGATCTAGCTCGACATCCGTTTCCTGAAGTTCGGCCGGTTGCATGGGTCCATCATCGCATGCGTTCGAAGAGCGCACGGCGTGTCGTTCACATTGCACTTCATCAATACGCGCGGGCACCTGTCTCGTGATGCACACCGCTTGCGCCACGACGACAATCCGGCTTCAGCGGAACAGCTGATTGAATGTTTGGCCGGCATACCGCTGGCGTTCCTGGCAACCCGACTCTCGTGCGCAAGGTTGCATTGACATGTCATTGGTGACGCTCGGAGTCGTTGAAGGCGTCCTCTCTGACACCGTCTATCTACCGAAACCCGGTCAAGGCTCGAGAGCCTTTGGAGAGGATCTGTGTCGAACAACACCTAAGCAAGCCGCACTGCCCCTCGCGAGCCACCTGCACCGCACCAACGCCCTGGGTCAGCTTCTGACCCAGGCGGGCACCCGAATCAGAACCACACCCGTCAGCTGACTGTCACCACCCTCATGACCATGTACACCACGTCGACGACCCGCCTTCTACGACGCAGCTCGATCCTTGAGATGCGATCCATATTCCAATCTCATCTGGTCGCACTCAGCGTCGGTGAGTGACGCAAGAAGGATCACAGCATCTCCCGACCATACGTAGGTGTCATTGTTGCTGTGGCGCCAGGCAAATTTCGCATCGTTCCGGAGGTCTTTCTTCCAGCAGATGGCTTGATGATCATAGCTGCTGAGAGCACGCCCAACGCGGCGCTTGTTCACCTTCTCAATCAGCTCTTTCATGCTGTGAGGGTGCGTTTGGTTGGGATCACTCTTTTTCACCACAATTTGGCCATCCGCGGTCTGGGAAACTGCGACGACGAGGTCGGCACTAGTCATGTTCTTCACCGACCGCAAGTTGATGTCGTAAACCGTTGCGACGCGCGTCATGTCGCTTCCCGCAGCTTCAGCTGAGTCCATATAGGACCTCAACTCGTCAATAGAATCCTGAACTTCGGCAACCATCGTCGCGTTCTTGTCTACTCGCATAAATTGCACGGCGTCTGCGGGTGCAGTCGCTCCAAGCGGGAGCAGCTGCCAGGTCATCGAATCGGCAAGATCCTTCTTGAACTTCGCCAGCATGAAGTCCCGATAGTTGAGCACGTTCTGCTGAAGAAAGGGATAAATTACAGCGCCAAGCCCCTTTGCGTTATAGAGGTGAATCGCTCGATCCCGGTACTCCGAAAGCGCCTTCACGTTCGCTGTCACGGCGACACCATCGATCCCAGCCGGCCAGAGCTTCCGTGAAGCTACGCGGCGTAGCGCATCATCGAGTGTGATTGACCGGTATCGATCGCCCCGAGTCTTCGGGTAAAAGATCGACTGGTTGCCCTGCCTCAACGCCGCTTTCAACGCCAGCTCCCACGCGTTCACGACCATCATTACGGTGATCTCGTCGCGGTACGTCATCTGCGGCTTGTTGTAGATCTCTACAGCTGAAAGCATGGCTGACAAAGAGTTGTCCACCAACTTTCGCATCGAAACGAAAGGTGCTGCCAATTCACTTACTCCCCGTCGACTAACTGAACAATGCAGAAAGAGTCAAGAAGGGCGGACGCCGAAGCATCCGCCCTTTCGAGTGTGGTTCACAAGACGAGAGCTAGAAGTCCCAGTCGTCGTCTTCGGTGTTGACGGCCTTGCCGATGACGTACGAGGAGCCCGACCCGGAGAAGAAGTCGTGGTTCTCGTCGGCGTTGGGCGACAGGGCCGACAGGATCGCCGGGTTCACGTCGGTGACGCTCTTGGGGAACATGGCCTCGTAGCCAAGGTTCATCAGCGCCTTGTTGGCGTTGTAGTGCAGGAACTTCTTCACGTCTTCGGTCAGGCCGACCTGGTCGTAGAGGTCCTGCGTGTACTGCACCTCGTTCTCGTACAGCTCGTACATGAGGTTGAAGGTGTAGTCCTTGATCTCGTCCTTGCGCTCCTGCGTGGCTCCCTCGAGACCCTTCTGGAACTTGTAGCCGATGTAGTAGCCGTGCACGGCTTCATCCCGAATGATCAGACGGATGAGGTCGGCCGTGTTGGTGAGGCGGGCGCGGCTGGAGAAATACATCGGCAGGTAGAAGCCGGAGTAGAACAGGAACGACTCGAGCAGCACCGAGGCGACCTTGCGCTTCAGCGGGTCGTCACCCTGGTAGTAGTCCATCACGATGGACGCCTTCTTCTGCAGGTTGACGTTCTCGGTCGACCACCGGAACGCCTCGTCGATCTCCTTCGTCGACGCGAGCGTCGAGAAGATCGAGGAGTAGCTCTTCGCGTGTACCGACTCCATGAACGCGATGTTCGTGTAGACGGCTTCCTCGTGCGGGGTGATCGCGTCGGGGATCAGCGAGACGGCACCGACGGTGCCCTGGATGGTGTCGAGCAGGGTGAGTCCGGTGAACACGCGCATGGTGAGCTGCTGCTCCACCGGGGTGAGCTGGTTCCAGGACTGCACGTCGTTGGAGAGCGGGATCTTCTCGGGCAGCCAGAAGTTGTTGACGAGGCGGTTCCAGACCTCGACGTCTTTTTCGTCTTCGATCTTGTTCCAGTTGATCGCGTCAACGTGGGAGACGAGCTTGAGCTTGTCAATCATGATTTATTCCTCTTGGTGGTACGTCGTTGATCGAGCCTGTCGAGATCTGCTTACGTGGTCTCGACAGGCTCGACCACCGCTGAGATCAGTGAATTACATCACAAAGCGCAGGAAACACAGCCCTCAACCTCGGTCCCCTCGAGGGCCATCTGGCGCAGACGGATGTAGTAGATCGTCTTGATGCCCTTTTTCCACGCGTAGATCTGGGCGCGGTTGATGTCGCGGGTGGTGGCGGTGTCCTTGAAGAACAGCGTCAGCGACAGGCCCTGGTCCACGTGCTGGGTGGCAGCGGCGTAGGTGTCGATGACCTTCTCGTAGCCGATTTCGTAGGCATCCTGGTAGAACTCGGTGTTGTCGTTCGTCATGAACGGCGCCGGGTAGTACACCCGGCCGAGCTTGCCTTCCTTGCGGATCTCGATCTTCGAGGCGATCGGGTGGATCGACGCGGTCGAGTTGTTGATGTACGAGATCGACCCGGTCGGCGGCACGGCCTGCAGGTTCTGGTTGTAGATACCGTGCTCCATGACGGATGCCTTGAGCTCGGCCCAGTCGGCCTGCGTCGGGATCTCAACGGCCGAGTTGGCGAACAGCTCGGCGCCGCGGGCGGTGGTCGGCTCCCAGACCTGGTCGGTGTACTTGTCGAAGAAGGCGCCGGAGGCGTAGGTGGAGTCCGCGAAGCCCTCGAAGGTGGTGCCGCGTTCGATGGCGATCTTGTTCGAGGCGCGCAGGGCGTGGAACAGCACCGTGTAGAAGTAGATGTTGGTGAAGTCGATGCCCTCTTCGCTGCCGTAGTACACCCGCTCACGGGCGAGGTAGCCGTGCAGGTTCATCTGGCCCAGGCCGATGGCGTGGGACTTGTCGTTGCCGCTCTCGATCGAACGCACCGACGCGATGTGGCTCTGGTCGGAGACCGCACTGAGTCCGCGGATCGCGGTGTCGACGACCCGGCCGAAGTCGGGCGCATCCATGGCCAGCGCGATGTTCATCGAGCCGAGGTTGCAGGAGATGTCCTTGCCGATGGTGTCGTAGGAGAGGTCCTCTTTGTACGTGGTCGGGGTGTTGACCTGGAGGATCTCCGAGCACAGGTTCGACATGTTGATGCGGCCCTTGATGGGGTTCGCCTCGTTCACGGTGTCTTCGAACATGATGTACGGGTAGCCGGACTCGAACTGGATCTCGGCGAGGGTCTGGAAGAAGTCGCGGGCCTTCATCTTGGACTTCTTGATGCGCGAGTCGTCGACCATCTCGTGGTATTTCTCGGACACCGAGATGTCGGCGAACGGCACGCCGTAGACGCGCTCGACGTCGTACGGGGAGAACAGGTACATGTCCTCGTTGTTCTTGGCCAGCTCGAAGGTGATGTCGGGGATGACCACACCGAGGGAGAGGGTCTTGATGCGGATCTTCTCGTCGGCGTTCTCGCGCTTGGTGTCGAGGAAGCGCATGATGTCGGGGTGGTGCGCGTGCAGGTACACCGCTCCGGCGCCCTGGCGGGCACCGAGCTGGTTGGCGTAGCTGAAGGAGTCTTCGAGCAGCTTCATCACGGGGATGATGCCGCTGGACTGGTTCTCGATCTGCTTGATCGGCGCGCCGGACTCACGGATGTTGGAGAGCAGCAGGGCCACGCCGCCGCCGCGCTTGGACAGCTGCAGCGAGGAGTTGATACCGCGGGAGATGGACTCCATGTTGTCTTCGATACGCAGCAGGAAGCAGGAGACGAGCTCGCCGCGCTGGGCCTTGCCGGAGTTCAGGAAGGTGGGCGTCGCGGGCTGGAAACGACCGGCGATGATCTCCTCGACGAGGGCGACCGCGAGCTTTTCGTCGCCCTGGGCCAGGCCGAGGGCGGTCATCACGACGCGGTCCTCGAAGCGCTCGAGGTAGCGCTTGCCGTCGAAGGTCTTCAGCGTGTACGACGTGTAGTACTTGAACGCGCCGAGGAAGGTCTGGAAGCGGAACTTCTTCGAGTACGCCAGGTTGTTGAGGCTGGTGATGAACTCGAAGCTGTACATGTCGAGCACGGCCTGCTCGTAGTACTCCTTCTCGACCAGGTAGTCGAGACGTTCACGCAACGAGTGGAAGAACACCGTGTTCTGGTTCACGTGCTGCAGGAAGAACTCCCGGGCAGCTTCGCGGTCCTTGTCGAACTGGATCTCCCCGTTCGGTCCGTACAGGTTGAGCATGGCGTTCAGGGAGTGATAATCCATGTCCAGGCCCGACGGCGGGCTGATCGGGGTGACCTTCACGGCTGTTGCTTCCAAAATTCTTCCAATCCTTCGTGAACGGCGGCTACGTCGTCCGGTGTGCCGAATACTTCAAAGCGATACAGGTGGGGTACACCGCACTTCTGCGCGATGATGTCCCCGGCGAGGCAGAAGGCCTCACCGAAATTCGTGTTCCCGGCGCCGATGACGCCGCGGATGAGTGAGCGGTTGCGTGTGTCGTTGAGAAAGCGGATGACCTGGCGCGGCACTGCCGGCCCCAGATCGCCGCCGCCGTAGGTGGGTACAACGAGCACAAACGGATGCCGGGCGACAAGGGGCGCATCCTTGGCGTACAGCGGGATGCGGGCGGCGGGCCGGCCGAGCTTCTCTACGAACCTCTGAGTGTTTCCGGAGACGCTCGAGAAGTAGACGATGTCCACGTCTCCGGCATCGACTTCCGCGCCGGCACCCTGTCCTGCCGCGCCGGCGGTGGACTCGCGAGTGGAATCAGCCTGAAGCAGCATGGGTTCCCCTTTTCGTGCGAGTTGAACGGTCGGCGCCCCCCAGGCGCAACGCTGGTTACGCCAGGCGCGCGGCGAGCTCGTTGATCTTGTCGGGGCGGAAGCCCGACCAGTGGTCCTCATCGGTGATGACGACGGGCGCCTGCAGGTAGCCGAGCGCCTTGACGGCCTCGAGTGCGTTCTCGTCGGCTGACAGGTCGAGGATGTTGTACTCGATGCCCTTGTTGTCCAGGGCACGGTAGGTCGCGGTGCACTGCACGCAGGACGGCTTGGTGTAGACGGTGATTGCCATCGAAGAGGCCTCTCGTATCGTTCTCGTCGTTTCGGACCATAGGCAAAGCTGTGCGAAATCCGTGGTGAAGACGTAGTGGAAATGTGGTGGAAATGCACCCGTAAAGTGCGAAGTTCTTTTTCAAGCGTTGTGCGATTGCTTGGACTTCAATACTACATCTAGTGATTGCCAATGGGAACAGCCACTACATGCGGGAATTACAATTATGTACTTATCCACCGACATTCCACCGGTTGTCAACAGGGCGGCACCACCGAAGACCGCAGGAATACGCGGTCGGACCCGAAGTTATCCACAGGTCGAGCGGGACATGATTTTGCCCTGTGGAATCCGCCGCCGGGCGCGTCGATCACCCGGTCGGCGGATCCGTCCCCCTTCTGGGGCTCAGGATTTGCGCTTGCGCGAGACGACGAATCGCTGCAGCAGCACGAAGGCGAGGAGAATGCCGCCGGTGATGATCGTGGTGGCTTCAGGCGGGATGCCGCCGTCGCGGGTGATGAGCACGTTCATCAGTCCGAGAACCAGCGCGCCGATCACGGAACCGAGCACAAAGCCGGCTCCGCCGGTGAGCAGCGTCCCACCGATGATGACGGCGGCGATGGCGTCCAGCTCCCAGCCCACCCCGGTGATGTTCTGCGCGATGCCGAGCTTCGAGGTGTACACGACGGCGGCCAGTCCCGCGAGGGTGCCGCTGATCACGTAGATCAACAGTTTCGTGCGCACCACCGGCAGTCCCATCAGCAACGCCGACTGTTCCGAACCGCCGATCGCGTAGACCGTGCGACCGAATCGGGTGCGGTGCAGCATGAAGAACGCCACGATGACGACGAGGGCGGCGATGAGCACGTTGGGGGTTGTCACGAGGTCGTCGATCTTGGGTCCGTCGTAGACCTTCCACTGCGTGGACAGGCTGCGGATCACCGAGTCGTCGTCGAGCCGCTGCGGGGTGGTGCTGAGGATGGACGCGAGGCCGCGGGCGAGGAACATCATCGCGAGGGTCGCGATGAAGGGTTGCACGTTGAAGTACTGGATCAGCACCCCGGAGGCGACGCCGAAGACCGAGCCGATCAGGATCATCAGCACGATCACGATGAGCGGATTCCAGCCGGCGTTGGCCAGCATCACCCCGACCAGGCTGCTGATGGCGATCACCGCTCCGACCGACAGGTCGATCCCGCCGGTGAGGATGACGAAGGTCAGGCCCACCGCCAGGATGATCAGATACGCGTTGTTGATCAGCAGGTTCGAGATCGTGCTGAACTGCACAATCCGCCCGTAGGCGACCTCACCGTAGATCAGCATGGCGATGAAGATCGCCACGGCGGCCAGGGTCGGCAGGGTTTCCAGGTTCGGCTTCATTCGCGACAGCAGCGAGGGTGCGGCCGGCCGATCGAGCTCGGTGATGGTCATACCGGCACCGTTTCCTTATCCGTGATGATGACGCGGGTTCTGCGCCGGTTGAACATCGAGCGCACCCTGGGCGACTGCAGGAGGCAGATGATCACGATGACGACGGCCTTGAAGGCCGGCGTCGCCGACGAGGGGATGGACATGTAGACGATGGTCTTGTCGAGTGTCGCGATCAGCAGGGCCCCGATGATGCTGCCGGTGAGCGAGAATTTGCCTCCGGCCAGCGAGGTCCCGCCGATGACCACGGCGAGGATCGCATCCATTTCGGCGGTCATGCCCGTTTTCGCCACCTCGACCGTCATGACGCTGGCGGTGCTGAAGATCCCGGCCACGCCGGCGAGCACAGCGCTCACTATGTAGACGGAGATGAGGATGCCGACGGGGCGGATCCCGGCCATCCGGGCGGCCTTGGGGTTGATGCCGATGGATTCGATCATCAGGCCGAGCGCGGTGCGGCGCACCAGGGCGGCCAGGACCGCCACGATCAGCACCGCGATGACGAACACAACGGGAAAGCCGAGGAAGGTGCCGTTGGCGATCCAACGGAAGGTCTCGTTCGTCGCCGAGGTGTTCTGGCCCGAGGTGATCACCTTGGCCAGGCCGCGGCCGGCGAGCATCATCACCAGGGTCGTGATGAAGGGTTGCAGGCCCACGATCGAGACCAGGATGCCGTTGAGGGTGCCGAGTAGCGCGCTGATTCCCAGCGCCAGGAGCACGGCCACCACCGCGGTGCCGAACGATCCGGTGCCGGTGTTGCGCATGAATTCCATTGAGACGGCACCGGCCACAGCCATCACCGACCCGACCGACAGGTCGATGCCGCGGGTGGCGATGACCAGGGTCATGCCGACCGCGATCATCATGATCGGCGCGCTCGCGCGCAGGATGTCGATGACGTTGCCAGAGAGGTTGCCGGTGGCGGCGTTGACCGATACCCCGAGGTAGGCGGGGTTCTTGGTGAGATTGACCACGAGCAACAGAAGCAGGGCCACGATCGCCCAGACGTACGGTTGGTGGAACAGCCCGGTGATGACGCGGATGGCTGCGGACGGACGTGCGACGGGGGTGCTCATGCGCCGCTCCCTTCTGAAGCGATGAGATCGACGATGGCTTCGGCGGTCACGTCGGGTCCGTTGACGATCTCGCCGATCTTGCGCCGGTCTTTCAGCACGATGATGCGCTCACTGAGGCGCACGACTTCCTCCAATTCAGACGAAATGAAGATCACCGACATGCCGTCATCGGCGAGCGCCACAATTGTCTCCTGAATCTCCGCCTTGGCCCCCACATCGATTCCGCGGGTCGGTTCGTCGAGGATCAGGAGTTCCGGCTGGGTGGCCAACCAGCGGCCGAGCAGGACTTTCTGCTGGTTGCCGCCGGATAGATCCCGCACGGCCCGCTCCGGGTCGGCGGGTCGCACGTTCAGCTCCACCAGGTACTTGTCGCAGATCGCGGCCTGTTCCCGGCGGGACAGCGGCCGGGCCCAGCCGCGGCGGGCCTGCACGGCCAGGACCAGGTTCTCCCGCACCGTGAGGTCGCCGACGATTCCCTCGTCGCGCCGGTTTTCGGTGGAGAAGGCGATCTTGCGCGCCAGGGCGCCGACCGGGCTGGTGACCTCGGTGGTTTTCCCGTCGATGGTCACGATGCCGGCATCGGGTTTGTCGGCACCGTAGATGAGCCGGCCGAGCTCGGTGCGGCCGGAACCGAGCAATCCGGCCAGGCCCACCACTTCGCCGGCGTGCACCTCGATGTCCACGGGTTCGATGGAGCCCTTGCGGGTCAGGTCTTTCGCGCTGTAGTAGGGCGCGCCGCCCGAGTGCACGGCCCGGGATCGCTGGGAGCCCAGGGAGTTGAGGGTGTCCACGTCCTTGCCGATCATCTCGGAGATGAGCTGGTTGCGCGGCAGCGCAGCTGTCTGGTGTTCGCCGACCACGACGCCGTTCCGCAGCACGGTGAGCCGGTCGCTGATCGCGTACACCTGGTCGAGGAAGTGCGAGACGAAGAGGATGGCAACACCCTCGTCGCGCAGGCGGCGGATGACCGTGAACAGGCCTTCAACCTCGTTCGCGTCCAGGCTGGAGGTCGGTTCGTCGAGGATCAGGACAGTGGAGTCGGTGACCATCGCGCGGCTGATCGCGACCAGCTGCTGCAGGGCGAGCGAGATGCTGGAGAGCGGTTGTCTGGGGTCGAGGTCGCCCAGGCCCAACCGGATGAGGGCCTCGTGGGCCGCCTCGCGGGTCTTGCGCCAGTTGATGCCGATCGGCCCGCGTACCTCGTGGCCGAGCATCACGTTCTCCCCCACCGTGAGGTTGTCGCAGAGGTTGACCTCCTGGTAGACGGTGGAGATGCCGGCGCTCTGCGCATCCGCGGTGCCCGCGAACCGCCTCGGAACGCCGCCGACGGTGATTGTGCCGGAGTCGATCTTGTACACACCGGTGAGCGCCTTGATGAGGGTGGATTTGCCCGCCCCGTTCTCGCCCATCAGGGTGTGTACTTCGCCAGGGAAGAGTCGGAAGTTCACGTTCTGGAGAGCCTTGACCCCCGGGAACTCGATCGAGATGTTCTCCATCTCGACGATCGGCTCTGTCACTGCCGGCGCTGTCGCTGCCATGTCTCTGCCTGGTCCTGCCGGTGTGTCGGCCTCGAAAGTTGAGTGGCGTGGCGAACCTGCCACGAAGGGGGTGTTCGTTCCTGCGGCCGGATGGGCCGCAGGAACGAACACGTTCGGGTCGTGCTGCCGGTCAGTACTGGCGGTCGGGCAGGGCCGCGGTGGCCGCCTCGGGCGAATCGAATGTCGTGCTCGGCACGACGATGCTGGACTCGACGTCCTCGCCCGCCAGGGCCGCGTTGACGACCTCGATGGCGTCCTCTCCGAAGAGCGGGTTGTATTCGGCCACGAAGCTGAGCCGGCCGGCCGCAAGGGCTTCGAGGGCGGCCTGTGTGCCGTCGATGGTGATGATCTTCACGTCGGTGCCGGGGGTGAGTCCGGCCTCCTCCACCGCGAGAGCGGCGCCCAGGCCCATTTCGTCGTTCTGGGCGAAGACGAGCTGGATGTCGTTGCCATTGGCCTTGAGCATGGTCTCGAAGACGCTCTTGGCCTCTTCGGTGGACCAGTTCGCCGACTGGCTCTCCAGCTTGGTCAGGTTGTCGGCGACGGCCTCGTCCCATCCCTTGTTGCGGTCGTTCACCACCGAGAGTCCGGGCGGGCCTTCGAGGACGACGTAGTTCGCGCCATCCGGGAACTGCTCGTTGGCCCATTCGGCGGCCGAGGCGCTGATGCCCACGTTGTCCGGAGCGATCCGGCTCGTGTAGAGGCTTTCGTCGTTCGGCTCGATGCCGCGGTCAAGCAGCACCACCGGAATCTCGGCCTCCTGTGCCCGCTCGAGCACGTCTTCCCAGCCCGTTGCCTCGGTGGCGGAGAGCAGGATCGCGTCTACGCCCTCGTCGATGAACGAGGTGAACGCGGTGATCTGGGAGTTCTGGTCGCCGTTGCTGGACGGGGCATACTTCAGGTCGAACCCGTTCTCGGTGGAGAACGCATCCTGAATGTTCTGCTCGTTCGCGGTGCGCCAGCCTCCCTCAGGTCCGACGGCGACAAATCCGACGGTGGTGAGCTCGCCGCTGTCGTCACCGGATGCGGCCGGTTCGTCCGACCCCGATGAGCAGGCGACCAGACTGAGAGCTAGTGTTCCGGCCAGGGCCAAACCCGTGAACGCTCGGAACCGTGATGTGGGTGCCATGTGATCTCCTCCTTGAGATCTGCGGGCACGAGCGTCGTGCCAGCAGTATGAATGTGTTCAATGAACGACTGCGGTGCCTTGGACGATGTGTGATCGCTAACAATTCGCTACTAGCCAGCTGCTTGATAGTTTCTGACTTCGTCGTCGGGATCAATTGTTAGCCTTCACAATCGCTCTTTTCGGAGGCTAACCGCGTTTTGCCGGTGTTGTCAAGGGCTTTTTACTGGGATGCAGCCCTGCGGGGCTCCTGTTGCGCCGAACGAGTTGTGAACCCTAACATTCAGGGGGACGAGGAGGTTCGCGAGGTGCACAGAATCGAAGCCGAACCGATCGTGGTGATGACCGGCGTCACCGTCACGTTCCCGGGCGTCACGGCGTTGGATTCCGTGGACTTCAGGCTGTTCCCCGGGGAGGTTCACTCGCTGCTGGGCGAGAACGGCGCGGGTAAGAGCACCCTGATCAAGGCGCTGACGGGTGTGTACCGCATCGACGGCGGGCGGATCGAGGTCGATGGGGTCAGCGTGGCCTTCGCCAGCCCGGCCGACGCGCAACGGTCTGGCGTGAGCACCGTGTACCAGGAGATCAACCTCCTGCCCAACCTCAGCGTTGCCGAGAACATCCTGCTCGGGCACGAGTCCCGCCGTCCGTGGGGCGGCATCGACTGGCCGGCAACACGACGGCACGCCGGCGAGCTCCTCCGGGGAATGAACCTCGACATCGACCCGGCGTCCATCCTCGCGGACCACTCACTCGCCGTGCAACAGCTCATCGCCATCACCAGGGCCGTCGCCGTGCAACCCAAGGTGTTGATTCTCGACGAACCCACCTCGAGCCTGGATACCGACGAGGTGACGGAGCTGTTCAGGGTGATCGCCCACCTCAAGGAGTCCGGGGTCGCCATCCTGTTCATCTCGCACTTCCTCGAGCAGGTCTACGAGATCTCCGACCGACTCACCGTGCTGCGCGACGGCCAACTCGTCGGCGAGTACCTCACGGATGAGCTGCTGCGGATCGATCTCGTGCAGAAGATGGTCGGCGCCGGGATGTCGGTTCTCTCCGAGATGCAGCATCGCACGAGTGAGCGGGAGGTCGAGGAAGCCCTCGGCGGTGAACGGCCGCTGGTGAGCGCCGTCGGCCTCGGCCGGGACGGCGCTCTGGCACCTATCGACCTGGCCGTCTACGAGGGCGAAATCGTCGGCATGGCCGGTCTGCTCGGCTCCGGCCGCACCGAGCTGGCACGACTGCTGGCGGGCATCGACCGGCCGGACAGGGGCGGCGTGTCGGTCGACGGTGTCGTGCACAAGTTCCGGGGCCCCCGCGATGCGCTGAAACACCGTATCGCCTACGCCTCGGAGGACCGCCGCGCCGAGGGCATCATCGGGGACCTGACCGTTCGCGACAACATCGCACTGGCCCTGCAGGCCGACCTGGGCTGGTTCCGTCGGATCTCCCGAAAACGACAGGACGAGCTCGCCGCCAGCTACATCCAGGCTCTGAACATTCGCCCGCCGAACCCGGATGCTCTCGTGCGGCACCTCTCCGGGGGCAACCAGCAGAAGCTGCTTCTCGCCCGCTGGCTGGCCATAGCGCCCCGCCTGCTGATTCTGGACGAGCCCACCAGGGGCATCGACATCGGTGCGAAGGCCGAGATCCAGAATCTGGTCACCGATCTGGCCGAGAACGGTCTCGCCGTGGTTTTCATTTCGGCCGAACTCGAAGAGGTGCTGCGCATCAGCAACCGGGTGGCGATCCTGCGCGATCGGAAGAAGGTTGCCGACATCCGCAACCACGACCTGACCGTCGAGCGGCTGCTCACCGTCATCGCCGACGGCGCCGACGATGACGACGACCAGCGTCGGGGGGCCGAGCGGTGACCGGGACCCTCGGGCTCCTGGCACTGGCCGGTCAGGGCACTCGTCTAGAATCGGTGACACAACCCTGCACTATGTGGGCTGGCCGGATGCTCCGTGTGACGATCGACCGCGGAGAGTTGGGGCCCCGTCACCCGCAGGGAAAGGTATCGCCGTGAGAGAGGAAACTCCCCGCCAGGCGACGATCTTCGACGTCGCGCGTCTCGCCGGGGTATCGCACCAGACGGTCTCCCGGGTGCTCAACGACCTGCCCAATGTGCGGCCGTCCACCCGGGTTCGGGTCGAGGAGGCCATCAAGAAGCTGCGCTACGTGCCCTCCCCCGCCGCGCGGGCGCTCGTGACCCGGCGGTCGCGCACCATCGGGCTGATCGCCACGGGCACACCCGAGTTCGGTCCGGCGTCCACCCAGCTCTACTTCAACGCTGCCGCGCGGAAGGCATCCTGGTCGGTCTTCACGGCCAGCCTGATCGACACCGAGCCGTCGGCGATCCGGGCCGTCGTCGAAGCGTTCCTCCGGCAGAACGTCGAAGGTATCGCCGTGATCACGAGCCGCCAGGGCGTCGTCGACGTCGTCGCCGGCATGGAGCTGGCCATCCCCGTGGTGGCGCTTGAGGCAACGGCCCGCACCGGTATCACCACGGTCGGGGCCAACCAGTACAGCGGCGCCCGCACCGCGGTGGCCTATCTGGCCGGGCTCGGCCACCGCAACATCGCCCACCTGGCCGGGCCGAGCGACTCGATCGACGCCAAGGAGCGGGAGCGCGGGTGGCGTGACGAGCTGGCCTCCCGTGGCCTGCAGGCGCGCCGCATCGGCATCGGCGACTGGTCGCCGTCCGCGGGCTACACCTTCGGCATGGCCTGCGACCTCGAGGGGCTCACGGCGATCTTCGCGTCGAACGACCAGATGGCGGTGGGGCTGATGCACGCCCTGTCCGATCGGGGACGGTCGGTTCCCCGCGACGTCAGCATCGTCGGGTTCGACGATGTGCCCGAGGCGGAGCACCTGTCGCCCCCGCTCACCACCGTGCGCCAGGATTTTGAGCACATCGGACGGGACATGCTCAGCGTGTTGCTCAGCCGCATCAACGGTGACGGTTCCCCGCTTCCGGCGTCCGTTCCCGCCCTCATCGAACGCGCCTCCACGCGCCGGCTCGACGCCGAGGGCTGAGCCTCCCCGGCGGCCCGCCCTTCCCCCGGGCGGCGCGACATCGCCCCGGCGGCCCGTCTCCGCCCCGGCGGCCCGTCTCCGCCCCGGCG
>NZ_SOGI01000066.1:0-123263 GCF_004403385.1 Cryobacterium sp. TMT4-31 | reverse complement strand
GCCCATGCTCAGTCGACAGCCGGTTTCGGGGTGGGTGAGGATGCGGGACCAGCTGGTCGCCGTGCCCGCGATCCGGCGGGCGGTCTCGGGGTCGATGGGGCCGTAGCCGTCGAGGATGGCGGGTTCGTCGCTTCGGCCCAGCAGGGTCAGCGCCGGCACCGTGATGCTGACCGTGCCGCGGATGCCGTGGCCGAGGCCACTGGGCCCGACACCGTCCAGGAGCAGGTCACGGTAGGCGTCGGGCAGGATTTCTTCCGGGACCCCGTCGGTGAGGGTGAGCATCTTCACCGCGTGGCCCCAGGTGATGCTGCCGCGGCTCAGGGCCTGGTGGAAGCCGGGCAGTTGGCCGGTGAGGCGGGCGGCGTCGAAGATCATCATGCCCGCCGTGGTGGCCGTCAGCCGTAGCGCCCCGGCGGCCTCGGCGGCCATGCTGCGGCGGGCGAGCTCCTCGTCGTCCCAGGCTGGACCGTGCGCGCCGGTGTCAGGGTCGTTCCGGCCGGACTCGACAGGGTCACCACACAGACCCGCCAGGATGCGCGGTTCGTGGCCCAGCCGGTCCAGCTCGGTCAGCAGCCGGGTGCGTTCGGCGTAGCCGGCCGCGATGACTTTCTCGTTCTCGATCAGCGGGTCGATGACCGCGCTGATCGCCGCCGCGACAGGATCCACCGCAGCACTGACCGCGGGGTCCGCTGCGGCATCGCAGGTGTCGCCGGGGGTGTGATCGGGTGTGGCAGCTGAGGTGGCCATAGGCACAGTGAAGCACCCACCACCGACACTCCCAGGCCCAGAAACCAAGCTGTGGAAGGGTCGAAAAAGACCGCCCTGTGGAGGAACGGTGAGACATCCATGCCCGCGAATCGGTCACGACTCCCGAGCACAGTCGATACACAGCTCCGCAGCCGGGCGGGCCTCGAGCCGCTCGCGGCCGATCGGCTCACCCCCGCGCAGGCACCGGCCGTAGCTGCCGTCCTCGATGCGCACCAGGGCCGCGTCAATGGCAGCCAGGGAGGCGGCCAGTTCGGCGTGCACCCCCGCCCGAAGCGACCACTCGTCGGAGAGGGTCGGGCCTTCGGGATCGTGCTCGTCGTCGGCGTCCCCGCCGCTGCGCGCCGCGCGCACGGCGTTCAGGGTGTCGCCCTGCCGGCCCAGCTCCCGCTCGAGATCGAGCCGTTGACCGCGCAGTAGACCCTCGAAATGGGCGATGTCGCTCGGGCTCAACCCGGGCACCTGCTTCGACGTGGTCACGAAATCGACACGCTGATCTCGTGCAGGCCGGTGGCGCCGTCCGGCGCGACATCGGCGAGCTTGCTGGTCTGCACCAAGCCGTTGGCATCCGTGGCGCGCACCCGCAGGGTGTGCGAGCCGCTCGGGGCGTCCCAATCCCAGCGCCACTGCCGCCAGGTGTCGACAGAGATCGCGTCGGCCAGGGTGGCGGGGTTCCAGTCGCCGTCGTCCACCTGCACGTCCACGGCCGAGACGCCCACGTGTTGGCTCCACGCGACGCCGGCGACCGTCACCGTTCCGGCGTCAACGCTCGCATTCTCGCGGGGTACGTCCACGCGCGAGGACAGCTTCACCGGACCCTTCTGGGACCAGCCGCGGGTGGACCAATACGCCGTCTCCTGGTCGAACCGGGTGACCACCAGCTCGGTGACCCACTTCGTGGCCGACACGTACCCGTAGAGGCCGGGCACCACCATCCGCACCGGGTAGCCGTGTTCGAGAGGCAGCGGCTCGCCGTTCATGCCCACGGCGAGGATCGAGTCGCGGTCGTCGGTGAGGGCCTCGAGCGGGGTGCTGGCGGTCCAGCCGTCCTGGCTGCGCGACAGCACCATGTCGGCGTCGGCGAGCGGCTTCGCCCTGGCGAGCAGGTCACGGATCGGGTATCCGAGCCAGACGGCGTTGCCGATCAGGTCGCCGCCCACGTAGTTCGACACGCAGGCCAACGTGGTGGTGCTCTCCGCCAGTGGCAGGGCCAGCAGCTCGGCGAAATTGATCTCCACCTCGTTCTCGACCAGCCCGGTGATCCTCAAGGTCCAGGTCGACGGGTCGATGCGCGGCACCGAGAGGGCGGTGTCGATGCGGTAGAACTCCGCGTTGGGGGTGATGATCGGCGTGAGGCCATCGATGTCGAACGATGCTCCGGCGGGAATCGGGGTGCCCGGCGTGGAAGGTACCGGCAGGGGGAACAGTGCCCTGGCCGCATCCGCTGCCCGGCTGCCGGCCGTGAGCAGCTGGCCGCCGATGGCCGCGAGCACGCCGGCACCGGCGCTGATGCCGGTGTAGACGAGAAACCGGCGACGGTCCAGCTCGGCCGTCGCCGCCGTGGGGGCCCGGCGGACGCGCAGCCGGTTGATCAGCATCGTGAGCACCAGGGCGGCCACCACCATTGCCAGCACCGGAGGCACGGCGTCGAAGGGGGATGCCCCGGCGCGGGTGAGCGCCGCGGCGAGCGCGACCAGGCCGGCGGCCACGATCACGAACCGGCCGAACGGGGCACGCCGGTATTCGAGGATGCCGGCCAGCGCGGCCAGGACCGCCGCGACCAGGGCGATGAAGACGATCAGCGCCACCTTGTCGGCAGTGCCGAAGAGCGAGATCACCAACTCCTTGGCCCAGACCGGCGCCAGATCGATCAGCAGAGCACCGACCACCAGCACCGGGCTGGCACCGGGTGCGATGAGCCCGGCGACAAGTTCGGCGAGACCGAATCCGGCCAGAACCGCGGCCAGGCCGGCCAAGGCGGGCAGCGCGCGAGCCGGTGTCGGGGAGGCGGAGCTGGACATGGGATCAGCTTAGATTTACCGCCTGTGAGACGGGCGCACCCGCCCTTACGAATCCCTTACGAGACTGGGGGTGAGAGCGGGGCCGAGCACCGGGTTACAGCCGTGTTACGAACACGAGAACGTTGAGGGAACCGATAGTCAGAACTCTCGCCACGGACCTATGGTGAACCTACCCGCCACGACGAACGGTCGCACCCGACCTCCCCTGTTCCGTCGTCTTCGCCGCACCCTACGGCACCTCGTCGCTCCATCCGCATCCCGATCCCTCACGGATCCCGATCCCGATAGATCCCGCGAACCCGGACGACGATGCCCACACTCTCCGGTCGGCCGACACCCAGGCCAGACCCGGTCGGTGTTGCCGCGTGTTTCAGGGCCCTGTCGAACCCGCTCATGCTCGCGCTCAGAACCAGCACGCGAACCTCGCCCGAGATCCCGTTCGCGAACCCCGGACCCGAATCCGGTACCGAAAGAGAGACGGATGACTTCCCTTCATCCCAGCCTTGGCATACCCACTCCACCCGAATCCCCGGTGGATTCAGTAGTGCCGCCCGAGGCTATGCACCGGATCCCCACCCACCAACTGGCGATCGACGATCACCCGGTTCGACCCAAGTCGACGGGGCACGCGCACTCGCCGTCCCTCGTCATGCTGGTTCTGATCGCAACGGTAGGAATCCTGGCCTACGCCCACTTCCTGCTCAATCCGGCCAGCCGCGGCGACTGGCTGCCATACTCGCTCGTGATCATGGCCGAGTCGATCCTGATCTTCCAGGCGCTGCTGTCGATGTGGACGATCCTGTCCGGGTCTACAGATACTCGGGATTTCGACTTTCACCGTACCCAGGCAACTCTGGTGCGCGGCAGATCAATAGCGCGGGACGGCTTGAAGGACCAGCCCGAGCGGTGGCCCCTGCACCTGGGGGACCACCCGGCCACCATCGACGTGTTCGTCACCACGTATGGTGAGGACATCGACGTGATCCGGGAGACCGTGACCGCGGTGCGGGCGATGCACGGTGAGCACCTCACCTGGGTGTTGGACGACGGCCGTTCCGACGAGGTGCGTGATCTGGCCGCCGAGCTGGGCGTGCGCTACCTGCGCCGGCTGAGCTCGAACGGCGCCAAGGCGGGCAACGTCAATCACGCGCTCACGGCGAGCACTGCGGAGTACTTCGTGATCTTCGACGCCGACTTCGTGCCCAAGCGGGAGTTCCTCATCGAGACCCTGCCGTTTTTCATCGATGACAAGGTCGCCTTCGTGCAGACCCCCCAGGCCTACCGCAACCTGCACAACGTCATCTCCCGCGGCGCCGGATACATGCAGGCGGTCTTCTACAGGTTCATCCAACCCGGTCGCAACCGATTCAACGCCGCTTTCTGCGTGGGCACCAACGTGATCTTCCGGCGAGATGCGATCAACGACATCGGCGGCATGTACACCGACTCCAAGTCCGAAGACGTCTGGACGTCGTTGAAGCTGCACGAGGCGGGCTGGAAAACCATCTACATCCCCACCGTGCTGGCAACCGGACACGCGCCGGACACCGTGGAGGCGTACACGAAACAGCAACTGCGCTGGGCCACGGGCGGCTTCGAGATCCTGCTGCACAGCAACCCGCTCAGCCCGCGGCGCCGTCTCACCTTCGATCAGCGTCTGCAGTACCTGGTGACGGCATCCTTCTACCTCACCGGGATCGCGCCGCTGCTGCTGTTGTTGGTGCCACCGCTGGAGATCTACCTCGACCTGCGCCCGATGAACCTCTCGACCACGGTGGTGACCTGGCTGCTGTACTACGCGGGTTTCTACCTGATGCAGGTGCTTCTGGCGTTCTACACGATGGGCTCGTTCCGCTGGGAGACCCTGATGCTCGCCACGGCGTCGTTCCCCATCTACGTGGCCGCGCTGATGAACGTCCTGGTCGGCAAGGAACAGCACTGGAGCGCCACGGGCAACCGGTCCCGGGTGAGATCGCCGTTCAACTTCATGATCCCGCAGGTGCTCTTCTTCGTATTCCTCCTGCTCACCTCGGTGGTGGCGGTGTGGCGTGACCTCTCGATCGGCACCCTCACCCTGGCCACGGCCTGGAATGTGACCAACACTCTCATCCTGGGCACTTTCGTCGGCACGGCAATGCACGAGGCGCACCTGGCACGACGCACCCGCGCCCTGACCCGAAGGATGGTGTCCTGATGACCTGGGCCAACCGGTTCAAGCTCTTCTTCGGACTCGTCGTCGTCGTCGGCGTCGTCGCGGTCCTCACGCTCGTCTTCAACCAGCGGCAGGCCCAGGTGATGAGCGCCTCCGCCTCGATTCAGGCGGCGGAGTATCCGGTGGGCTCCGACTATGGCGGAACCGTCATGGAGCGACTCGTCGAGGACGGCGACCAGGTGCGGGCGGGTCAGGCGCTGTTCACCCTGCAGAGCCCCACCCTGCA
Organism: Cryobacterium sp. TMT4-31; assembly: GCF_004403385.1. Taxonomy (NCBI): domain Bacteria; kingdom Bacillati; phylum Actinomycetota; class Actinomycetes; order Micrococcales; family Microbacteriaceae; genus Cryobacterium; species Cryobacterium sp. TMT4-31. The sequence goes on along the minus strand of NZ_SOGI01000066.1, from coordinate 118,039 downwards.
GGCCGACCTTGCCGAAGGGCTGGTCACCGTCGACAGCGTGGCCTACTCGGTGGCCGAGGACGGCGTGCTCACCCTGACCGCCGCCGTCGACGGCACCCTCACCGACGTCAGCACCGAGCGCGGCTCCTTCGTGCAGGCCGGGCAGGTGCTCGCCGTCATCGACCAGGCCGGGTCCCTGTTCGTGTCGGCCGATTTCGTCCTCACCAGCGGCGACTATGCGCGGATCGAACCCGGCGCCGCCGTCGACATCGTGCTGCCGAACCAGACCAGGGTGGCCGGGACCATGGACACCCTGGACGTGCAGACGGCGAACGGCCATGCCGAGACCACGGCCAGGGTCCTGAGCCCGGACCTGGTCGACGGCGCCGCGAACGGGCTCATCGCACCCGGCACCCCGGTCACGGCGACGATAGAACTGCGCGACGACGGCCTCCTCGCCGGCGCCAGCGACGGCCTGTTCGGGTTCCTCCGGACGATCGGGCTGTGATCGTGCAGAGAACACCGCGCATCCTCGCCGTCGCCACCTGCCTCGTGATCGCCGCCGCGCTCACCGCGTGCACCACGACGGATGCCGTTGAACCGGTCGACACCGAGGCCTCGACCCCCGGCGCGGCCATCTTCCCCGGCAACGAGGTCGCGCCGCTGGTCGACGCCCTTCCTCAGCAGAGTCTGAAGGCCCTGCCGACAGCGCGCCTGTCCGACGGGCTCATCCCGCCGACCAACCGGTGGTTCTCCGGCCTGGTTTTCGGCGAGGAATCGATGCCGGTGTTCCCGCTGCCCCTCTCCTTCCAACTGAGCGACTCCGGCTTCGGCTTCGGACTGCCGGAGGTGTCCGCGGACACCAACGTGATCAGGGGCGGCTTCGCGGGTCAGATCGGCGTGCAGGTCGGCGACGGCGACGGGCTGGAGCAGGCGGTGACCGCCTACGACGAAGCATCCGTCACGATCGGCCAGTCCATCGACGGCGCCACGGTCGGCAGCACGGTGATCGCCGAGGGGTCGCCGTTCGTGTCCTTCGCTGCCGCTGCGGACGTCGCCCTCACCATGCCGACAGCCTTCAGCGAAGCCGAAAAGGGCGTGTGGAGTGTCGACGTGGCCGGCAGCACCTACGGCATGGTCAGTGCGGGAACACTTTCGTCCGGCACCGACCTGTCCCTCACGGCCGGCCAATCCGTGACCTGGTTTGCACTGCCGGACAGCGGCACGCTCACGGCCTTCGCCGAAGCGGCCCGGCACCCGGTCATCGGCACCAGCGTCGAGTACGGCGCCGGCACGGATACGGCCACCACGACCATCCACTACGACACCGGCGACGGCGGCGACACCCTGATCGCCGCGCTGCCGCACCAGGCACAGGGTCTCGCCGACGGTGCGTCGTGCACCGCGGGGGAGTACCCGAGCATCTACGGTGCGCTCACGGTGTGCGAGGGCAGGCAGCTGAGCTGGTCGGTGCCCGCGGTCGCTCCCAGCGGCGCCCTGGACCTCTCGGCTCTCGGTGACGAGGACCGCGCCGCGCTGGCCGACCAGGTGCGAGCTGATGTGGCGGCCACCACGACCTTCGCCGCCGACACCTACTTCGGCGGCAAGTCCCTCTACCGGGCCGCGAACCTGCTCGAGGTGGCCCGGCAGGTGGGTGCCGATGATGCGGTGGCCACGCTCACCGACCGGCTCAGCACCGCCCTCGACGACTGGACGGACCCCGACGCCTGTGCCCAGCGCACCGAACGGTGCTTCGTCTACGACCCGGACGCGAAGGGGATCGTGGGCCTGGCCACGTCGTTCGGCTCCGAGGAGTTCAACGACCACCACTTCCACTACGGTTACTTCTTCTATGCCGCGGCGGTGGTCGCGGCCGACGATCCCGAGGCCGCACAGCGCTGGGCGCCGGTGCTGAATCTGCTCGCCGCCGACCTCGCCACCAGCGGCGGCAGCGAGTACTTCCCGGACCGAAGGGTGTTCGACGCCTACGCCGGCCACTCCTGGGCCAGCGGCACCTCGCCGTTCGGCGACGGGAACAACCAGGAATCCAGTTCAGAGGCCGTGACCGCGTGGAACGGACTGGCGCTCTGGGCCGCCGCCAGTGACCAGGCCGACCTCGCGGCCGAGGCCGAGTGGATGCTCTCCAGTGAGGCGGCCTCGTCCCGTGCCTACTGGACCGACTTCGACCTCGACGACCCGGTCTATGCGGGCTTCGACCACACCGTCACGTCGCTGGTCTGGGGCGGTAAGCGCGACTACGCCACCTGGTTCAGCGCCGAGCCCAGCGCGATGCTGGGCATCCTGGTGCTGCCGATGAGCCCGGTCGCCGGCTACCTCGGCGGCGACCCCGACAGGGTGAGCGCCAACCTCGCCGACGCCCTGCCGGAAGGCAACTACGACGTGATGTTCGGCGACTACCTACTGATGTACGCCGGCCTGCGCGGCCCCGAGGCCGCATCCGACGCCCTGACCGCGGCGGCGAGCCTGCCGGAGGAGCGGATCGACGACGGCAACAGCCGCGCCTATCTGATGGCCTGGCTGATGCGGTGGAGGACTCCTCCGGCCGGATAGAGGAGGATTGGGGGATCATGGCAACCCTCACCGCCCTCCCGCACAACACCGATCCCGACCAGCTTTTCGAGGCCTTCGAAGCGTGGGCAGCGGATGCGGGCCTCCGGCTCTACCCGGCGCAGGAGGAAGCTGTCATCGAGATCGTGTCGGGCGCGAACCTGATCCTGTCCACCCCGACCGGCACCGGCAAGTCCCTGGTGGCGATCGGGGCGCACTTCGCCGCCCTCTCGGCCGGCAAGCGCACCTTCTACACGGCCCCGATCAAGGCGCTGGTGAGCGAGAAGTTCTTCGCCCTGGTGGAGATCTTCGGCGCCGAGAACGTGGGCATGATGACCGGCGACTCGTCGGTCAACTCCGACGCTCCGATCATCTGCTGCACCGCCGAGATCCTGGCCAACCTGGCGCTCCGGAACGGCGAGGACACCCCGGTCGACCAGGTCGTGATGGACGAGTTCCACTTCTACTCCGACCCCGACCGCGGCTGGGCCTGGCAGGTGCCGTTGCTGCTCTTGCCGCGGGTGCAGTTCATCCTGATGTCGGCCACCCTCGGCGACGTCACCGACATCGCCGCCGACCTGTCCCGCCGCACCAACCGGGATACCGCCGTCGTCACCGGTGTGGAGCGCCCGGTGCCGCTGCACTACTTCTACGAGACCACGCCAGTGCACGAGACCGTGGAGGACCTGATCAAGACCGGCCAGGCGCCGGTGTACATCGTGCACTTCGCCCAGGCCGCCGCCCTGGAACGCGCCCAGGCGCTCTCCAGCGTGAAGGTGGTCACCAAGGAGCAGAAGGAGGCCATCGCCGAGCTCATCGGCGAGTTCAGGTTCACCACCAGCTTCGGCAAGACCCTCTCCAGGCTGATCAGGATGGGCATCGGTGTGCACCACGCCGGCATGCTGCCCAAGTACCGCCGGCTGGTGGAGCAGCTCGCCCAGCGCGGCCTGCTGCGGGTGATCTGCGGCACCGACACCCTCGGCGTGGGCATCAACGTGCCGATCCGCAGCGTGCTGTTCACCGCCCTGACCAAGTACGACGGCGTCAAAATGCGCCAGCTCAACGCCCGCGAGTTCCACCAGATCGCCGGGCGGGCCGGCCGGGCCGGCTTCGACACCGCCGGCACCGTGATGATCCAGGCGCCCGACCACGAGACCGAGAACCTCAAGGCCATCCAGAAGGCCGGTGACGACCCGAAGAAGAAACGCAAGATCATCCGCAAGCGCGCCCCGGAGGGCTTCGTGTCCTGGGGCGAGCCGTCGTTCAGGCGCCTCGTCGACGCCGAGCCGGAGACCCTCACCTCGAGCATGCAGATGACCAGCGCCATGCTGATCAACGTGATCGCCCGCGGCGGCGACGCTTTCGCGAACGTGTACTCGCTGGTGTTCGACAACCACGAGCCGTGGAAACGTCAGCTCGCCCACGCCCGCCGGGCGCTCGGGATCTACAAGACCCTGCGTGCGGCCGGGATCGTGGAGCAGGGTGCGGACGGCAGCATCCGTTTGACCGTCGATTTGCAGGCGAACTTCGCGCTCAACCAGCCGCTGTCGCCGTTCGCGCTGGCCGCGTTCGACCTGCTCGACATCGAGGCGCCCACCTATGCCCTCGACATGATCTCGGTACTGGAGTCCACCCTCGACGACCCGCGGCCGGTGCTGATGGGTCAGCAGTTCGCCGCCCGCGGTGAGGCCGTGAACGCGATGAAGCAGGAGGGCATCGAGTACGACCAGCGGATGGAGCTGCTCGAGGAGATCACCTGGCCCAAGCCCCTGGACGAGCTGCTCAGCTACGCGTTCGAGACCTACAAGCAGTCCCAGCCTTGGATCGCCGACTTCCCGCTGCGGCCCAAGACCGTGGTGCGTGACATGTACGAGCGGGCGATGTCGTTCGGCGAGTTCGTGGCCTACTACAAGCTCGCTCGCAGCGAGGGTGTGGTGCTGCGTTACCTCTCGGATGCCTACCGGGCCGCCCGGCAGACCATCCCCGACGAGGCCAAGACCGAAGACCTTCTCGACCTGATCGAGTGGCTCGGCGAGCTCGTGCGGCAGGTGGACTCCAGTCTGCTCGACGAGTGGGAGGAACTCATCCACCCCGACCTGGCCGCGCACGAGTCGACGGCGCACGCCGTGGTGCCGCCCGCGCCGCACCGGCTCACCACCAACACCCGGGCATTCCGGATCCTGGTGCGGAACGAACTTTTCCGCCGGGTGCAGCTGGCCGCGCTGGAGAACTACGACGCCCTCGGCGACCTCGACCGCGACAGCGGTTTCGGGGCGGATGCCTGGGCCGACGCCATGGACGGCTACTACGCCGATCATGACGAGCTGCTGGCCGGGGCGAATGCCCGCGGTGCCGGACTGCTCATCCTCGACGAGGGTGCCACCGTGTGGACCGCCCGGCAGATCTTCGACGACCCGGCCGGCGACCACGACTGGGGCATCAGCGCCACGATCGACCTCGCCGAGTCCGACGAACTGGGAGTGCCGGCGTTGACGGTGACCGGGATCAACCGGCTCTAGCCGCCGGTCCCGCTCCTCGCCCGCTCCTCACCGCGCCCAACTGTTCCCGAAGCGGACAAGTGCGCCCGGTGTGCCGGGTGCAATTGCCCGGAACGGGAACAGTTGTGGGCGGGAGGGCGCCCGAACCGGCGTAACCTCGGGCCATGGCCACTTCAGACAACCAGCCGGAAACCCCGATCATGACGCCGAAGCCGGCACCCAAGCCGGGCCCGCGGCCCGGTCCGGGACCGCAGCACGGCGCCCAGCCGAATTCGGCGGCCACCGGGGGAACGCCTACCCCGCGGACCGGCCCGATCCGCGCGGCCGTCATCGGCTTCGGGCTCTCCGGCCGGGTCTTCCACGCACCGTTCCTCGCGGCCAACCCCGACTTCTCGCTCGAGGCCATCGTGACCGGCGACCCCGATCGGGGCGCCAAGGCCATCGAGAGCTACCCGGGGGTGCGGATCGTACCCACCGCCGAGGCGCTGTTCGCTCAGGCGGCCGACCTCGACCTCGTGATCATCGGCACCCCGCCGGACACCCATGTGGCGCTGGCCAACGCCGCCCTCGATGCGGGCCTCGCCGTGGTCATCGACAAGCCGTTCGCGGTGGATTCCGAGCAGGGCTGGGCGCTGCTGAACCGGGCCGAGAGCCTGGGGCTTCCGCTCACGGTGTTCCAGAACCGACGCTGGGACGGTGACTTCCTCACCCTTCAAGCGCTCCTGGCCGATGGCGCCCTCGGCGACGTCTACAGATTCGAGTCCAGGTTCGAGTTCTTCAAGCCCGGCACCCCGCGCAGCTGGAAGGCCGGGGCGACCCCGGCCGCGGGCGGCGGCGTGCTCTATGACCTCGGCGCGCACCTGATCGACCAGGCCGTGCTGCTCTTCGGCCCGGTCGATGACTTCACCGCCGAACTGTCCACCCGCCGGCCGGGCGGCGCCGCCGACGACGATTCGTTTGTGTCGCTGCACCATGGCTCCGGGGTGCGTTCGCACCTCTGGGTAAGCTCGTTCGCGGCCCAGACCGGCCCACGGTTCAGGGTGCTCGGCTCGGCCGCGGGGTACACCAAATGGGGAGTGGACGGCCAGGAGGCCGCCATCCAGGCCGGCAACCTGCCCAGCGACGCCGACTTCGGCCTCGAACCGGAAGCCACCTGGGGCCGGCTCGGCGCCGACGGCGCCAGCCAGGTCGTGCCGACCCAGCGCGGCCAGTACACGGCCTTCTACGAGGGCCTGGCGAATGCGCTGTTGCGCGGAGCGCCATTGCCGGTCAACGCTGTCGACTCGGCACACACCATCGAGCTGATCGAACGCATTCACGCGTCCGTGCGCTGACCCGCGCTTGTCACCGCCGGCCCGCGGGCTCAGCCGTTCTTGGTCCAGTCGAGGTTGATGACCTGGCGGAGGTAGATGTCCTCGCCGAGCCCGGCGACCTTCGGGTTCATGCGGAGGAGCTGCTGCATCGGCAGGTCGAAGCGCTGGGCGATATCGAAGAACGAATCGCCCTCGATGACCGTGTAGCTGATCGGGTTGCCGGCGCCGTCGTATTCCGGCGCGGCCTGGGCGCCGGGAATCGCGCCGAGGTCAACGGCGGGGCCCTCCGGAATGGGCTCGGCCGGCACCTCGGGGTTTGCGGTGAGCTCCGGCGCGGGCGCCTCGGCCACCGGCGTCGGGGTCGGGGTCGGTGTGGGCGTGGGCGTCGGCGTGGGGGTCGGTGTTTGGGTGACCACGACAGTCGCCGTCACCACCGGTGCGGGCGCGGCGGCGCAGCCGGCCAAGGCCAGGCCACCGATCAGCATCACCGACAGCACGACGGCCCGTCGGGTCGGCCGGGTCTGGGCAGTGCGACGCGGTGCAGCTGGGCGCGGAACAGAGAGGCGCGGCGCGGCCGACTGCGGTGAACTGGTGAGATTGTTGATGGTGTACCCCCGAGAAGACAGTTTAGGTCAGGATTCTCCCGGCGCAGCCGGCGTGCTGTGCCTAATACGGGGGACACCGGGCCGCGTCGCCAGGTACCCGCTGGATATGATCGAGCCGGGGGAACCACGACACACCGACAGATTCTGCAGCGACGGCGTGTGCTGGCCGCGGTCCTGGCCCTGGCCGGGGCATCCGCCGGGGCGCTCACGAAGGCTCTCACCGGCGACGCGGCCTGCTACGCCGGATACTACGGGGGCGGCGACCCGTGCGCCATCGAGACGAGCACGGATGCGGCAGGCACCGTAATCATCGCGCCCTCCCGCGATCTGGTTGCGGGGGAGAACATCACCATCGCGGTCGGCTTCACCCCCGGCACCATCATCGTGCAGTACACCCCGCCGGAGGATCTGTCGCACATCCTCACTGCCCTGGGCCCCCAGCTGAAAAACGGTTCCAGGCTGCGGCTGGACACCACGGACCAGAAACTCGGCGACCGGCTCGAACGGTTGCGCGGTTCGATCACCGACCAGCGAGAAGGGCGCCAGGCAGCGGGACTACCTGCTGGGCCTGCGCGACTACCTGGTATTCCGGCGCGGGTGGCACCGCCGTGTTCACCCAGAACGTCGCCGGGTTCACCCGCTGATAGGTCGGGTGAGCTTCGCCACAACACCGACGAAGAGTTCGGGGTCGGGTTCGGGGTCGTCACGGTCGGGCTCCGGCGGCAGCAGTTCCTCCGGAGGAACCTCAGGTGGCGGCTTCTCCGGCGGTGGTGGAGGCGGCGGTCGCTGACCCGAAAGGCCGGGCGCTCAGCACTCGATGACGTTGACCGCGAGGCCGCCCTCGCTGGTTTCCTTGTACTTGGTCATCATGTCCAGGCCGGTCTGTCGCATGGTCTCGATGACGGTGTCGAGCGAGACCAGATGGGTGCCGTCGCCGTGCAGGGCCAGCCGGGCCGCCGACACCGCCGTCGACGCGGCGATGGCGTTGCGTTCGATGCAGGGCACCTGAACGAGTCCGCCGACAGGGTCGCAGGTCAGGCCGAGGTGGTGCTCCATCGCGATCTCCGCCGCGTTCTCCACCTGGCGGGGCGTGCCGCCGAGCACCGCGCAGAGCGCCCCCGCGGCCATGGCGCAGGCCGAGCCGACCTCGGCCTGGCAGCCGCCCTCGGCGCCGGAGATGGAGGCGTTCGCCTTGACCAGCGAGCCGATCGCCACCGCGGTGAGCAGGAACCGACGGATGCCGGCCGCGCTCGCGCCGGGCACAAAACGCAGGTAGTAGTGGGCGACGGCGGGGATGATGCCCGCGGCGCCGTTGGTGGGCGCCGTCACGACGCGGCCGCCGGACGCGTTCTCCTCGTTGACCGCGAGGGCGAAGGCGTGCAGCCACTCGGTCGAGGTGTCCCGCTCGCGTTGCTGCAGACCGTCGTATTCCTCCAGCTGCATACGGATGGCGGAGGCACGGCGTTTGACGCCGAGACCGCCGGGCAGGGTGCCGTCCACGCGCAGGCCCGCCTCGACGCAGGCGTGCATGGCAGCCCAGATCGCGTCCAACCCGGCATCCAACCCGTCGGCGCCGTGGATGGCTTCCTCGTTGGCGCGCGCGACATCGCAGATGCCGATGCCGTGGCTGTCGCAGAGCGCGAGCAGGGCGGCACTCGAGGCGTACGGCATCGGCTGGACCACCGTGGCTACAGGCCGGACCGGGTCGCCGTCGCGGCGGATGAAGCCGCCGCCGATGGAGTAGTAGGTCTCCTCGAGCAGCGCGGTGCCGCTCGAGTCGTCCCCCCAGGCCGACAGCGTCATCGCGTTGGGGTGTCCGGGCAGCCGGGTGCGCGGTTCGAAGACCACGTCGCTCTTCTGCACAGCAACCGGGTGGCTGCCGTTCAGGCGCAGAGTGGACCCGTCGGTGAGATCGACCCAGCTGTTGCGCACCTCGGCGGGGTCGCAGGTCTCCGGGGTGAGGCCCGCCAGGCCCGCCAGAATCGCGTCGGGCGTGCCGTGGCCGAGACCGGTGGAGCCGAGCGAGCCGAACAGCGAGCAGCGGATGCGGCGCACCTCGGGCAGCCGCCCACTCTCGGCGAGGTGCTGGGCGAAGGTCAGGGCGGCCCGCATCGGGCCGACAGTGTGGGAACTGGATGGACCGATTCCGATGGAGAAGAGGTCGAGAGCCGATACGTACGCAGTCACCCGCTCTATCGTACGCGGGCGGCTACCTGATGGTCTTGCGCGCCGTGATCTGCCCGGTGTCGAAACCGAGCAGGTGCAGGCCGCCGTGGAAGCGGGCGTGCTCGATCTTGATGCAGCGGTCCATCACAATGGTGAGCCCCTTCGCCTCGCCGTACTCCGCGGCCTCCTGGTTCCAGATGCCCAGCTGCACCCACACCGTCGTGGCGCCCACGGCGAGGGCGTCGTCGATCACGGCGGGGATGTCGGCGGCCTTGCGGAAGACATCGACGATGTCGGGTACCTCGGGCAGCGACGCCAGGTCGGGGTAGGCCTTCTGGCCCAGGATGGTGTCGGCACGCGGATTGACGAAGTAGACCCTGTAGTCGCTCGACTGTTGCAGGTAGGTGCCCACGAAGTAGCTGGACCGGGCCGGGTTGGGGGAGGCACCCACGATGGCGATCGACTGTGCCCGCCGCAGGATGCCCAGGCGCGCCTTGGCGTCCGGGCCCTCCCAGGTGCGCTGGGTGCGCAGCAGCTTGGCCAGCGGCGAATTTGTGGGAACGCTGCAGCTCAAACCGTTGGTGAGCTGGACTGTCTCGGTGCTCATGAGCGTCCCCCCGCTGCGGCCTGGCTGAGCGCCTGGTCGAGGTCGTAGATGATGTCGTCGACATCCTCGATGCCCACGCTGATGCGCACCAGGCCGGCCAGAACCCCGGCATCGGCGAGCTGCTGCTCGCTGAGTTGGGCGTGGGTGGTGGAGGCCGGGTGGATGACGAGGGTCTTGGCGTCGCCGATGTTGGCCAGGTGGCTGGCCAGGTCGACGGACTCGATGAAGGTACGACCGGCGTCGCGGCCGCCTTTGACGCCGAAGCTGAATACCGAACCGGGGCCCTTGGGCAGGTATTTGAGGCCGCGCTCGTAGTGCGGGTGGCTGGGCAACCCGGCCCAGTTGACGAAGTCGACGCGCGGGTCGGCGTCCAGCCACTCGGCCACGATGCGGGCGTTGTTCACGTGCGCCTGCAGCCGGTAGGGCAGCGTCTCGACACCCTGGGCGAGCAGGAACGCGGAGTGCGGCGCGAGAACCGGCCCGATGTCGCGCAGCTGTTCGGCGCGGAGGCGGGTGAGGAAGGCGTACTCACCGAAGTTGCCCGACCACTCCAGGCCGCCGTAGCTGGACACCGGCTCGGTGAAGAGCGGGAACTTGTCGCTGTGCCAGTTGAACCGGCCGCTCTCCACGACCACGCCGCCGAGTGTGGTGCCGTGGCCGCCGAGGAACTTGGTGGCGGAGTGGATGACGATGTCGGCGCCCCACTCGATGGGCCGGCAGAGGTACGGCGTGGCGATGGTGGAGTCGATGATCAGCGGGATTCCGGCGGCGTGCGCCACCGCGGCGAGGCCCTCGATGTCGGCGACCTCACCGGACGGGTTGGCGACGGTCTCGGCGAAGATCAGCTTGGTCTTGTCGGTGATCGCGGCGGCGTAGTCGGCCGGGTCGGCGGATTGCACGAAGGTGGTCTCCACGCCGAAGCGGCGCAGGGTCACGTCGAGCTGGGTGATCGAACCGCCGTAGAGGTTGGCGCTGGAGACGATGTGGTCGCCGGCCCCGGCCAGGCTGGCGAAGGTAATGTACTGCGCGGCCAGGCCGGATGCCGTGGCGACGGCGCCCAGGCCCCCCTCGAGGCTCGCGATGCGCTCCTCGAACGCAGCCACAGTGGGGTTCGACAGCCGGGAGTAGACGTTGCCGTACTTCTGCAGCGCGAACCGGGCCGCGGCATCCGCGGTGTCGTCGAACACGAACGCGCTGGTCTGGTAGATGGGCAGGGCCCGGGCCCCGGTCACTGCGTCGGGGATGTTCCCGGCGTGGATTGCCCTGGTGGTGAAGCCGTACTCGCGATCTGCCATGCGGGTACGCTACCGGCCCGGCGCGGGACCGCGGGCGGAGTGGCGTAACAGTGCGCCACATGACCTCCGCCCGGCTTGCACAGCAGCGACCGTCAGCTGATGAGGACGGCGGCCAGAGCGAGCAGGGCGATCAGCAGCCAGGAGGCCAGGCCCACGCCGAGGGCCTTGCCGCCGGTGCGCAGGAGCTCGGACAGGCGCACCGCGGTGCCCAGGCCGAACAGCGCCATGGCCAGCAGCACCGTCTGTACCAGATCGATGGACTCGAGCACGGTGGCGGGCAGCGGAACGAAGGTGCGCACCAGCACCATGGCCAGGAACCCCGCGACGAACAGGGGAACCACCGGCGGCCGCCGGACCGTGCGATCGACGGTGCCCGCCCGCCGCCGCTCGTACACCGCCACGCCGGCCACGAGTGGCGCCAGCATCAGCACCCGGGTGAGCTTGACGACCACGGCCACGGCGAGGGCCGCCGACCCGGCGATCTGCGCCGTGGCGACCACCTGGCCCACATCGTGCACACCGGCGCCGACCCAGTGGCCGAACTGGAGGTCGGTCAGGCCCAGCGGATGCCAGAGCAACGGCAGCACGCCGATCGCGAGGGTGCCGCACAGGGTCACCAACGCCACCGGGGTGGCGGTCTCCCGGTCCTTGGCCTTGACCACGCCGCTCATCGCCCCGATCGCAGACGCGCCGCAGACGGCGAAGCCCGTGGCGATGAGCAGCGGCTGGTGTCCGGGTAGGCCGACGCGGCGGCCGAGCCACAGGGTGCCGAAGAAGGTGAGCACCACGATGAGGACCGTGCTGGTGATGGTGACCCAGCCCAGACCGAGGATGTCGACCAGGCTGAGCTTGAGGCCCAGCAACACCACGCCCAGGCGCATCAGCCGGTGGGACGCCAGGGTCAGGCCGGGCGCGAGCATCCCGGTGACCGCCGGACGCAGCACGGGCAGCTGCCCCACCACGATGCCGAGCAGCACGGCCGCCGTCAGCAGGGGTACCGCGGGAAGTGCGGCGTGCACGCCCCACGCGACCAGCGCGGCCACCCCGGCCGCGCCCACTCCCCAGATCCACATTGGGTCAACTTTACCCATCGCCCGCGAAGCGTGAGAAAAGCCCCAAGAATCGAAAATTCTCGGGGCCTCTCTCTCAGTCCGAGAGGAGGGTCAGCGGTGGTGGAAGCGCTGCACCATCGGGCAGTCGAACGGGTCACGGGCGGCCAGGCCCACCTTGTTGAGGTAGGCGACCACGATGCCGTAGGACTCGAACAGGCCGGTCTCGGTGTAGAGGATCTTGTTGGACTGGCAATATTCCTTGGTGATCTCCTGCGCCTTCTTCAGGTGCGGGCGGGCCATGTTCGGGAACAGGTGGTGCTCGACCTGGTAGTTCAGGCCGCCCATGAAGGTGTCCATGAGGGTGCCGCCGCGGATATTACGCGACGTCAGCACCTGGCGACGCAGGAAGTCGACCTTGCTCTCGTGCGGCAGCTGCGGCATGCCCTTGTGGTTGGGGGCGAAGGAGGCGCCCATGTAGACACCGAACACGGCCATCTGCACGCCGACGAAGGCGAACGCCATGCCCAGCGGCAGGAAGTAGAAGATGACGGCGAGGTAGATCACGATGCGGCTGGTGAGCATGCTGATCTCGAGCCAACGCTTGTCGACCTTGCCCTTGCCGAAGACTGTCTTGAACCCTTGGATGTGCAGGTTGATGCCCTCGAGGGTGAGCATCGGGAAGAACAGGTAGCCCTGCTTGCGGGTCATGAACGAGGTGATCCAGTTGACCTTCGCGGCGTCTTCCTCGCGGAACACAATGAAGTCGGGGTCGATGTCGGGGTCCTTGCCGACCACGTTCGGGTTGGCGTGGTGGCGGCTGTGCTTGGTCATCCACCAGGCGTAGCTGATGCCGACGAAGAGGTTGGCGAGGACACGGCCGGCCCTGTCGTTGGCGGGGCCGGACTGGAAGACCTGGCGGTGCGACGCCTCGTGGGCGAGGAACGCGAACTGGGTGAGGATGATGCCGAGCACGCCGGCGATGATCAGCTGGTACCAGGAGTCGCCGAGCAGCACGAAGCCGACGCCGAGGCCGACGGTGATCAGGACCAGGGCGGCGAAGACGCCCCAGTAGAAGCCGGTGCGGCGGCCGAGCAGACCGAGATTCCGCACGGTGTGCAGCAGGGAGGAGTACTCGGTGGTGGGGTTCTGGGAGTCGCCACCCTTGCGGGTGCGGACAATACGCACCGTGGGTGCGGCAGATGCTTCCGACATGAGGCCTTTGGTTTGTATCTGGACTTCTCAGTCGGTTGTAGAGCAATCACTCGTCAAGCAGATAACGGCCATCCTACGGGTTCGAGACCCGAAAATAGCGTGAATTCACACGCCTTTAACAGGGGATGTATTCCAATTTTGGCATATGTTCGGGGCTGGGAATGTGTTGCAATCACAGCGTTAATGCTGGTCAGCGCCAGCTCGGCAGCCAGATGTGCGCCTGCCAGAAAGCGAACGGAACCTGGGCACCGGTCCAGAGCGGGAAGTAGTACGCGCTCACTAACGTGGCCAGGGCCAGGAACACCGCCACGATCGCCCGACCGGATCCATTCTTGATCAGCAGAGAGATCACCAGGGTCAGCCCGAGGATCAAGTACGGCTCGAACGCGATCGTATAGAACTGGAACACCGTTCGGTTCAGGTACATCAGCCAGGGCAGGTATCCGGCGACCATGCCCATCAGGATCAGGCCGACGCGCCACTCCCGGTACCGCACCAACCTGTAGACCAAATAGAGGATCGCGGCCGTCGCCGCCCACCAGATCAGCGGGTTGGCGATGCCGGTGATGGCCTCGGAGCAGGTGGCATAACCACAGCCGTTCTCGCCCAGGGACGAGCCCTGGTAATACATGCTCGTCGGCCGGCTCATCAGCAGCCAGGTGAGCGGGTTCGCCTGGTACGGATGCGGGGTCACCAGGCCAACGTGGTAGCCGTAGGCGGCCGATTGGTAGTGCCAGAAGCTCTGCAGGCTGTGCGGAACCCAGGCCAGAGCCCCGGTCCAGGCTTGTCCGGCCTGATCGGCCCAGTCCCGGTAGTAGCCGCCGTGGGTGACGAACCAGCCGGTCCAGGAGACCAGGAAGGTCAGCGCCGCCACGGGAACCAGGAGCAGGAAGGTCACCGGCCCCTGCTTGAGGATCGCTCCGCTGGCCCAGAACGGCAGCCCGGCCCGGCGGCGGGCGAGCGCGTCGACCACCACGAGGTAGATGCCGAAGGCGGCCAGGAAATAGGCCCCAGACCACTTCACCGAACAGGCCAGCCCGAAGGCCAGGCCCGCGGCCAGCACCCACGGCCGCCACCAGAGCGCGGGGCCCCAGGTGGGGTCGACCTCGTTGTCCCGTTTCTCGTTCAGCCACGCCCCGAGCCTGGCCCGGTGGTGGTCCCGGTCCATCAGCACCGCGCCGAAGCCGAGGAGGGCGAAGAACATCACGTAGTTGTCGAGCAGGGCGACCCGGCTCATCACGATCGCGTTGCCGTCGATGGCGAAGAGGAAACCGGCGATCGTACTCAGTAACACCGAGCCGAACAGCTTCTGGGCGATGAGCATGAGCAGCACGACGGCGAGCACCCCGACCAGCGCCGTGACGACCCGCCAACCGAACGGGTTATCGGCGCCGAAGATCGCCATCCCCAGGGCGATGAGCCATTTGCCGAGCGGCGGATGCACCACGAACGACGGGGCGGTACCGAAGATATTGCTCTGCCCCGCCGCGAACAGGGCGTCGGCGCCATCCGGCCAGGTGGACTCGTAACCGTTGTTGAACAGGCTCCAGGCGTCCTTCACATAGAAGGTCTCGTCGAACACCAGGGTGCCGGGGTGGCCGAGGTTCCAGAACCGTAAGCCCGCGGCCAGCAGAACCACCAGTGCCGGCCCGGCCAGGCGAACCCACCGGTTGCCCCACAGGGCACTCCAACGCTCGGTCACACGGGCGGTCGCAACGGGGGTGAGGAGCACCTGACCATCGTAGTGAGCCACTGCTGCGTGACTGTGCTGCAAGACTGTGCTGCGAGACTGGGACCATGATCATTCTGGCTGCCACGCCCATCGGAAACCTCGGGGACGCCTCGACCCGCCTGATCGAGGCGCTGCGTACCAGCACCGTCATCGCCGCCGAGGACACCCGGGTGACGGTGCACCTGCTCAAGGCCCTCGGCGTGGAGAACCGGCCCCGTCTGATCGCCCTGCACGACCACAACGAACGGGGCAAGGCCGCCGAACTCGTCGAACTCGCCCGCGACACCGACCTGCTCGTGCTCAGCGACGCGGGCATGCCCACGGTCTCCGACCCCGGCTTCCACCTGGTGGATGCCGCGATCGCCGCCGGTGTGACCGTCACCGCGCTGCCCGGACCGTCGGCCGTGCTCACCGCGCTGGCCGTCTCCGGCCTGCCCACCGACAGGTTCACCTTCGAGGGCTTCCTGCCCCGCAAACACGGTGAGCGGATGCAGGCGCTGCGCGAGGTGGCCACCGAACGCCGCACCATGGTCTTCTTCGAATCACCCAACCGGCTTGCCGCGTCGCTCACCGACCTCGCCGTCGCGCTCGGCGCCGACCGCCGCGTTGTGGTCTGCCGGGAGCTGACCAAGTTCTACGAAGAGGTCAAGCGGGGCACCGCCGCCGAGCTGGCCGAGTGGGCCGCGGCGGGCGTCCGCGGCGAAATCTGCATCGTCGTCGCCGGGGCGACGCCGCGGGTGCTCGACCTGGCCACCGGCGTCGAGGAGGTTCTGGCGCTGGTCGCGGCCGGGGCTCGCCTGAAGGACGCAGCTGCCGACGTGTCAGCCGCATCCGGGCTCGGCAAGCGCGACCTGTACGAGGCCGCGCTCACCGGCAAGGCCGCCGGGACCGCCGCGCCGCGCCAGAAAGCCGCCCCGCAGCCTGAATTGCCGCTGGACTGAGCAATGGGCTGAGCCGGGCCGGGCTGCCGCGCGGCGTAACAGGGTCTGACGCCTACGCAGGCCCCCATAAGATATGAGCATGTCCGACGGCTCATCTTTTTACATCACCACGCCTATTTTCTATGTGAATGATGTCCCGCACATCGGGCACGCCTACACGGAGGTGGCCGCGGATGTGCTTGCCCGCTGGCACCGCCAGCGGGGGGAGGACACCTGGCTGCTCACCGGCACCGACGAGCACGGCCAGAAGATCCTGCGCACCGCCACCGCCAACGGCGTCACCCCCAAGGAGTGGGCCGACCGGCTGGTCGAGACCGCGTGGAAGCCGCTGCTGAAGACCGTCGATATCCGAAACGACGATTTCATCCGCACCACCGACGTCCGCCACGAGGAGAACGCGCAGAAGTTCCTGCAGCACCTCTTCGACGCCGGCCACATCTACACGGGCGAGTACGAGGGTTTCTACTGTGTGGGCTGTGAGGAGTACAAGCAGCCCGGCGACCTCGTGGCCGGCGCCGGCGAATACACCGGCCAGCAGGTCTGCGCCATCCATTCGATCCCCGTCGAGCTGCTGCACGAGAAGAACTACTTCTTCCGGATGAGCACCTTCACCGACCAGCTGTTGGCCATGTACGAGGCCAACCCCACCTTCATCCAGCCCGAATCGGCCCGCAACGAGGTCATCTCCTTTGTCAAGCAGGGCCTGAGCGACCTGTCGATCTCGCGGTCCAGCTTTGACTGGGGCATCAAGGTGCCGTGGGACGACAGCCACGTCGTCTACGTCTGGTTCGACGCCCTGCTCAACTACATCACCGCCGCCGGCTACGGCCAGGACGATGAGAAGTTCAGCCGGCTCTGGCCCGCCACGCACATCGTCGGTAAGGACATCCTGCGCTTCCACGCCGTCATCTGGCCCGCCATGCTGCTGGCCGCCGGGCTGCCGGTGCCCACCCAGGTCTTCGGCCACGGTTGGCTGCTCGTCGGCGGCGAGAAGATGAGCAAGTCCAAGCTCACCGGCATCGCCCCGAACCAGATCACCGACGTCTTCGGCTCCGACACCTTCCGGTACTACTTCATGCGCGCCATCAGCTTCGGCCAGGACGGCTCGTTCTCGTGGGAGGACCTGTCCGCGCGTTACCAGTCCGAGCTCGCCAATGGCTTCGGCAACCTGGCATCCCGCGTCATCGCCATGGTCGTGCGCTACTGCGACGGCGAGATCCCGGCCGGCGGTACGCCGCGTGATGCGGATACCGCCATCCGCGACACCGAAATCCGGGTCACCAAGGCCGCCGACGCGGCCATCGACAGGCTCGCCCTGCACGAGGCCCTCGCCGCGGTGTGGGAGCTCGTCGACGAGCTCAACGGCTACATCACCACGCAGGAACCGTGGGCGCTGGCCAAGAACCCTGACGACCGCGAACGCCTCGAAACCGTGCTGCACACCGTGGTCCGCGGCCTCGGCACCCTCGCCGTGCTGCTCTCCCCGGTGACCCCGCAGGCCACCGCGACGCTATGGGCCGCCCTCGGCGGCACCGGCGACGTGCAGGACGCACAGATCGACCGGGCCTGGGAATGGACCGGCGGCAGCCACGTCTCGCCGCTAGCCGCCCTGTTCCCGCGCATCGAGGCCACTGTTGGCTAACGGTTCGGCCGACAGCACCCACATCCGCTCGCGCGAGGCCACCGCCGGCCGCGACCTGGTCTACCCGCCGGCGCCGGTGCCGCTGGTCGTTGGCGTCTACGACAACCACACCCACCTCGAAATCTCAGACGGAATCACGCCGCTCTCGGTGGCCGAGCAACTGGACCTGGCCTCCAGCGTTGGCGTCCGCGGCGTCATCCAGGTGGGCACCGACGTGGCCACCTCCCGCTGGTCCGCCGAGATGGCGGCCCATGAACCACGGATGCTCGCCGCCGTCGCCATCCACCCCAACGACACACCGGAGTTGGAGACCGCCGGCACCCTCGACGACGCCCTCGCGGTGATCGACGAGCTCGCCGCCCGCCCCCGGGTGGTCGCCATCGGCGAAACCGGGCTGGACTTCTACCGCACCGGCCCCGACGGCCGGGCGGCCCAGTTCCGGTCTTTCGAGGCGCACATCGAGATCGCCAAACGACACGGTCTCGCCCTGCAGATCCATGACCGGGACGCCCACGACGAGGTCGTCGCGACCCTGCTGAGGGTGGGAGCCCCCGAGCGCACGGTCTTCCATTGCTTCTCCGGCGACGCCGAACTGGCACGGCTGTGCGCCGACCAAGGCTGGTACATGTCGTTCGCCGGACCGGTGAGCTTCAAAAACGCCGCCACGTTGCGGGAGGCACTCGACGTCGCCCCTCGCGCCCTGCTGCTGGTGGAAACCGACGCGCCCTACCTCACGCCCACCCCGCACCGCGGTCGCCCCAACGCGCCGTACCTGCTGCCGCACACCCTGCGCGCCATGGCCCAGCACCTGCAGACGGATGTCGCGGTGCTCGCCGCCCAGATCACCTCGAACACCGAACTCGTCTACGGCCGCTGGGACGCGGAACCCGTGGTGTTGACCGACTCCCCCCGAGACCCCCGCATCAGCCCGGCCGGAGGCCTCGCATGACCGACTCTGCCCACAACTCAGCCAAAGAACCGACCGCGCCCACCCTGCTCGGGCCGGCCGAGATCCGCGACCTCGCCGAGATGCTCGGGGTGAACCCGACCAAAAAGCTCGGCCAGAACTTCGTCATCGACGGCAACACCGTACGGCGGATCGTCAAGGTCGCCGCCGTGAAGCCCGGCGAAACCGTGGTGGAGGTGGGTCCAGGCCTGGGCTCGCTCACCCTGGGCATCCTCGAGGTGGGCGCCGCCGTCGTGGCCGTGGAGATCGACGACCGCCTCGCCGAGCAGCTGCCGCTGACCGTGCAGCTGATGCAGCCGGGCGCCGCGCTCACCGTCATCCGTGCCGACGCTCTGAAGATCGCCGAGCTGCCCGGCGACCCCACCCGCCTGGTGGCGAACCTGCCCTACAACGTGTCGGTGCCGGTGCTGCTGCACCTGCTCGAGCACTTCGCCTCCATCCGTGCCGGCGTGGTGATGGTGCAGGCCGAGGTGGGCGAGCGCCTCGCCGCCGCGCCGGGCTCGAAGATCTACGGCAGTCCCAGCGTCAAGGCCGCCTGGTACGGGCAGTTCCGCACCGCCGGCAAGGTGAGCCGGCAGGTCTTCTGGCCGGTCCCCAACGTCGATTCGATCCTCATCGCCTTCGAACGTCGTGCAGAGGAACTCGAATCCGAGGAACTGCGCCTGGCCACGTTTGCCCTGGTCGACGGTGCATTCCAGCAGCGCCGCAAGATGCTGCGCCAGTCGCTGTCCGGTGTGCTCGGCGACTCGGCCCAGGCGACGGACGTGCTCGGCAAGGCGGGCATCGACCCCACCGAGCGCGGCGAGCAGCTCACCGTCCACGACTTCCTGGCGATCGCCCGGGCCTGGCTGGCCTAGGTTAGGAACATGACCAACACGGCGACCTCACCGGTTGTGCATGCGCGGGCACCGGGCAAAATCAATGTCTTCCTCAAAGTGGGAGCCGTGATGGACGACGGCTACCACGATCTCGCCACGGCGTTCCAGGCCGTCTCCCTCTACGAAGACGTGCGTGCCTCGGCCTCCGACGACTTCAGCGTCGAGTTCACCGGCACCATCGACACGTCGAATTTGACCATGGACGGCAGCAACCTGGCGATCAAGGCCGCCCGTGCGTTGGCCAGGGCCACCGGCTACACCGGCGGGGTGCACCTCGAAATCGACAAGAACGTGCCCATCGCCGGCGGCATGGGCGGCGGCTCTGCGGATGCCGCGGCCACGCTGCTCGCCTGCGACACGCTCTGGGGCACCGAGCTGAGCCGCGACGAGCTGCTGAAGATCGCGGCCACCCTCGGCGCGGATGTGCCGTTCGCGTTCACCGGCGGCACCGCCATCGGCACCGGCCGTGGTGACCAGCTCAGCCCCGCCCTGGCCAAGGGCACCTTCCACTGGGTGCTCGCCCTGGCCGAGTTCGGCATGTCGACACCCTCGGTCTACAACGAGCTCGACCGGCACCGCACCCGGCACGCCCAGGACATCTTCCCCGCCTCACAGCAGCCCACCGTGGATGCCGACGTGCTGCAGGCCCTGCGCGCGGGGGACCCGGCCATGCTCGCCGACACCATGCACAACGACCTGCAGGCCCCGGCGCTGCAGCTGGCGCCGGGTCTGGGCCGGGTGCTCGAGCTCGGCGAGGCCAACGGCGCGCTGGCCGGCATCCTCTCGGGGTCAGGACCCACCGTGGCGTTCCTCGTGCCTGACCTGGACGCCGGCCTCGAACTGACGGTGGCGCTGAGCGCCGCCCGCCTGAACGTGGTGCGCGCCACCGGCCCCGTGCACGGCGCCCGAATCCTCACCTCCTAGCCCGCCCGCGCGGTACTGGCGCTCAGCTGCGG
Source organism: Cryobacterium sp. TMT4-31 (assembly GCF_004403385.1). Taxonomy (NCBI): domain Bacteria; kingdom Bacillati; phylum Actinomycetota; class Actinomycetes; order Micrococcales; family Microbacteriaceae; genus Cryobacterium; species Cryobacterium sp. TMT4-31. The sequence continues at coordinate 97,628 of NZ_SOGI01000066.1, read as the reverse complement.
GGGATAGGCTCGAACCCTATGGCACATTTGCTCGGGGCCGAGTCCCTGCACCTTGAATTTCCCACCCGCGTCATCTTCGACAGCGTCACCGCCGGACTGAACGAGGGTGACCGCATTGGCATCGTCGGCCGTAATGGCGACGGCAAGTCCACCCTCCTGCGCCTGCTCGCCGGTCGCATGGAGCCGGATTCCGGCCGGGTGACCCGCCGACGCGGCGTCACCATCGGCGTCCTCGACCAGTCCGACGACCTCGTCAACGGCCAGACCGTGGGGCACACCATCGTCGGCGGCATCGACGAGCACGTCTGGGCGGGCGACTCGAAGGTGCGCGACGTGATCGCGGGCCTCGTGCGCGACATCCCCTGGGACACCCTCGTCGACGACCTCTCCGGTGGCCAGCGCCGCCGGGTGGCCCTCGCCCAGGTACTCATCGGCGACCACGACGTGGTCTTCCTCGATGAGCCCACCAACCACCTCGACGTCGAAGGCATCGCCTGGCTGGCCGGCCACCTCAAGAACCGGTGGGCCCAGAACTCCGGCGGCCTCGTAGTCGTCACCCACGACAGGTGGTTCCTCGACGAGGTCTGCAACATGACCTGGGAGGTGCACGACCGCCTGATCGAACCGTTCGAGGGTGGCTACGCCGCCTACATCCTGCAGCGCGTCGAGCGCGACCGGATGAGCGCCGTGATGGAGGGCAAACGCCAGAACCTGATGAAGAAGGAACTGGCCTGGCTGCGCCGCGGCGCTCCCGCCCGCACCGCCAAGCCCAAGTTCCGCATCGACGCCGCCAACGAACTGATCGAGAACGAGCCGCCGCCCCGCGACACCGTGTCGATGCAGTCGATGGCCATGCAGCGCCTCGGCAAGGATGTCGTCGACCTCGTCGATGTCTCCGTCACCTTCGGTGAGAAGACGGTGCTCAACAACATCACCTGGCTGATCGCACCGGGTGAACGCACCGGCATCCTCGGTGTCAACGGCGCCGGCAAGTCGACCCTGCTCAACCTCGTGGCCGGCACCCTCACGCCCGACAGCGGCAAGGTCAAGCGCGGCAAGACCATCAAGGTCGCCGTGCTCACCCAGCAGCTGTTCGAACTAGATGACATCCGCAATGACAGGGTCAGCGACGTCATCGCCCGCCAGCGCACCTCGTACATGGCCGGTGGCAAAGAGATCACGCCCGGCCAGATGCTCGAGCGGATGGGCTTCATGAGCGCGCAGCTCTCCACCCAGGTCAAGGACCTCTCCGGCGGCCAGAAGCGTCGCCTGCAGCTGCTGCTGATCGTGTTGGACGAGCCGAACGTGCTGATCCTCGACGAGCCCACCAACGACCTGGACACCGACATGCTCGCGGCCATGGAAGACCTGCTCGACTCCTTCCCCGGCACCCTGCTGGTGGTCTCGCACGACAGGTACTTGATCGAGCGCGTCACCGACAACCAATACGCGGTCTCCGACGGCGGCTTCCACCACCTGCCAGGCGGTGTGGACCAGTACCTCGAGCTGCGCAAGCGCCAGGTCGCCGGCGGCTCCTTCACGGCGGATGCGGCGTCCCCGACATCCGCCACCGCCAAGGGTTCCGGTAAGCCGGCGCTCGGCGGCGCCGAGCTGCGCAACGCCCAGAAGGAACTCGCCTCCATCGACCGCAAGGTCGCCAAGCAGCAGGCCAAGATCAAGGAACTCCACAACGCCCTCGCCGCGCACGACCAGAGCGACTACACGGGCCTGGGCAAACTGCAGGCCGAGGTTGCCGCGGCCGAAGACGCCGTCGCCGGCTTCGAAACCCGGTGGGTGGAACTCTCGGTGCTGCTCGAAAAATAGGTCACCGGCCTCACCACCGGCACCCCCCGGTTGCTCGACCCGCCGCCCGGCTCGCAGATTCTGTGACTGGGCGGCTTTCGTCGAAGTTCCTGTGACGTTTCGTGTCCGAGCGGCCAACGGCTCGACCGAGCTGCGGCTACCGTAGAAGAGTGCCACCCGACGCTGCGGCACAGAACCCCCACGCGAAGACTCCGTGGTTGCGCTGTGCCTGTGAACGCATCGTCGTGCGCGGGCGCACACACAGCGAACGAAACGTGGAGAACATCAGAGTGAAAAACATCACAACGAAGAAGAGCATCCTGGCAGCCCTGGCGCTCGGCGCCAGCGTGACCCTGCTCGCCGGCTGCGCCGGTGGCGCCGGCGGCAACGACGAGACCGTGAAAATCGGTGTTGTCGGGGCCAGCGACCCCTACTGGGCCGACTACACCGAGGCCGCCGCCGAAGAGGGCATCACCGTAGAGGTCGTCGACTTCGCCGACTACAACCAGCCCAACCCGGCGCTGACCAACGGTGACATCGATATGAACCAGTTCCAGCACCTGGTCTACCTGGCCGATTACAACGTCTCCAGCGGCGAAGACCTCACGCCCATCGGCGCGACGGCCATTTACCCGCTCGGCCTGTACTCCACCAAGGTCACCGACGTGGCCGACCTGGGCAAGGGCGACACCGTCGCCGTGCCCAACGACGCCAGCAACCTGGCCCGCGCGCTGCTCGTGCTGCAGAGCGCCGACCTGCTGACCCTCAAGGACGGCGGCACGATCTTCTCTACCCTCGACGACGTCGACACCGAGAAGTCCCTCGTCACCGTCACCGCGCTCGAGCCGTCCCTCACCGCGACGTCGCTGCCCGACGTGGATGCCGCGATCATCAACAACGACTTCGTGGAGAAGGCCGGCCTCAAGTTCGAGGACGCCCTCGTCAAGGACGATCCCTCCGACGAGTCCGCACTGCCCTACGTGAACGTGTTCGCCGTGCGCGCCGACGACAAGGACAACGAGACCTACGCCAAGCTCGTCGAGCTGTTCCAGACCACGACGACCGTCACCGACGGCCTGCTCGAGGTCTCCGGCAATTCCGCGGTCCTGGCCACCACGTCGCCCGCCGACCTGCAGGCCGCCCTGGCCACGGTCGAGAAGGACACCGCAGCACAGAAGTAGGCAGTCCCGGCCGGTCGCCCCTCCCCGTGAGGCGCGGCCGGCCTTTCCCCGTTCCAACCGAAGGATCTGCATGACCGTTTCAACCCCACTCGTAGAATTGCGCAACGTCAGCAAGGTGTACCCGGCCACTGTCAAGGGAGCCCCGGATGTGACGGCGATCGACGACGTGAGCATCAGAATCGACGCCGGCGACGTCTACGGCATCATCGGCTACTCGGGTGCCGGCAAGAGCACCCTGGTGCGCTTGGTGAATGTGCTCGAGCGGTCAACCGCGGGCCAGATCCTCATCGACGGTCGGGACGTCGCCCAGCTGCCCGAACGCGAACTGCGGCCGGTCCGGTTGGGTATCGGCATGATCTTCCAGCAGTTCAACCTGCTGAACTCCCGCACCGTGGCCCGGAATGTGGCGTATCCGCTCGAGGTGGCCGGTCGAGAGAAGGCCGAGCGCACCAAACGGGTCGCCGAGATGCTCGACTTCGTGGGACTGGCCGACAAGGCCGGCGCCTATCCCGACCAGCTCTCCGGCGGACAGAAGCAGCGGGTGGGCATCGCCCGTGCCCTCGCCTCATCGCCCGCGCTGCTGCTGGCCGATGAGGCCACCAGCGCCCTCGACCCCGAGACCACCCACGAGGTCCTCGAACTGCTCAAGCGGGTCAACCGCGAGTTCGGCGTCACCATCATCGTCATCACCCACGAGATGGATGTCATCCAGACGCTGGCCACCAAGGTCGCCGTGATGGACCAGGGTCGCATCATCGAACGCGGCGACGTGTTCGACGTGTTCTCGAACCCGCAGCAGGCCGCATCCGCTCGTTTCGTCTCAACGGTGGTGAAGGGGCTGCCGTCCAAGCCCGAGCTGGAGGTGCTCCGCGCCAGGCACACCGGCCGCATCGTGACCCTCGCGTTCCGCAGCGACACCGTCGACCAGACCCAGGTGTTCGGCGAACTGTCCCGCGACGGTATCGCCTTCCAGGTCGTCTACGGCGGCATCAACGAAATCCAGGGGCGCCCGTTCGGGCACCTCACCCTCGCGCTGAGCGGCGACGACACGACCATCGACGCCGCACTCGACAGGGTGCGCGCGCTCACGACAGTCACCGAGGTGCGCTGACCATGGACGGACTCATCGATCTTCTGCCCCAGCTGTGGGTAGCCGCGTGGGAGACCCTGTACATCGTGGGCCTCACCCTGCTCCTGGGCGGGTTCGGCGGCCTGCTCGTGGGCCTCGGCCTCTACCTCACCCGGGCGGGCAGCATCCTGGCCAACCGAATGGTGTTCGGCGTGCTCAACGTTCTGGTCAACACCATCAGGCCCATCCCGTTCATCATCTTCCTGGCCGCCGTGCAACCGCTCACCCGCGCCGTGGTGGGCACCGGGATCGGCAACAACGCGATGATCTTCACGATCGCCCTCGCGGCCATGTTCGCGATGGCGCGCATCGTGGAGCAGAACCTGCTCACCGTGACGCCCGGTGTGATCGAAGCGGCCCGCAGCGTGGGCGCCGGCCCCGTGCGGATCATCTTCACGGTGCTGCTGCCCGAGGCTCTGGGCCCGCTGATCCTGGGCTACACGTTCATCTTCGTCGCGCTCGTGGACATGTCAGCGGTAGCCGGCTACGTCGGCGGCGGCGGACTGGGTGCGTTCGCGTTGCTCTACGGCTGGCGCCAGTTCGACCCCGTCGTCACCTGGGCCGCGGTGCTATTGATCGTCATCTTCGTGCAGGTTGTGCAGTTCCTCGGCAACCGACTGGCCCGCAAGGCGCTGCGCCGATAGGCACAGGGTTCGGTCAGGGAGCGTACACCTCTCGTTCAGTCAACTGACCGGTTACGGTCACCTCGTCCCACGAATGTTCTCGCTGAGGCCGGCCACGTCAGCGTTGTCATCACCGACACCCGCTGGGTTTGTCCTCGTACCGAGTCAATCCAGGGTTTCGAGGAGCAGCGTGTCAACGAGCGCCAGCGTGATCTTTTGCGCCTTCAGCTCGGCCGCTGACCCCCGATTGCAGGGTTGGCTGTCGTTTAGGCAACACCTGCAATCGGGCGAGGTCGGGCTTGCCCGCATCGTGCCGGTTCCACGCCGCGGCGGCGCGCGCGGCACGGTGGCCACCGACGGGTCCTGGTCGGCACACTCCGGGATCTGGCGTCTTCTCGCGTCGAACAGCCGGGAGTTGGGGCGCAGTTCCTCCGTGTATTCGTCCTTCGCCACGGCTCGGGCGCACGTGCTCGTGTTGCAGCTGGGGGTCGACCGGATGGCCATGCGCGCCGTGACCGGGCCGGTATCCGGAACCCACGGCTGGGTTGTGACCGTCGACGACGTCGCCGTGATGACGAGTGGACGGTGGTACGGAACGACGTCGGCCAGCCGGGATGCCTGCGCGGGCGCTCTGGCCGCCTTGCGCAGCGCAGTGGTGACGGCTGATCCTCGGCGAATGGTCGAGCCCGGAGCCCGCCGTTCCCGCCGGCCCCGTGGCGACGCAGAACTGACCGGCGTCTGGTGAGCGCCCGCGGGCGTTGGGCCGACTGGGTGCCCCTCGGCCTGTTCCTGGTCCTGACGGCCTGGCTGGTGGGGGGAGCCCTGCTGGAATCGGTGGGAGGTCCAGGGGCGTCCCGGACGGCTTGGTCGAGCAGTGCGGTCGAGTCGAGCAGTGCAGCTGCGCCGGCAGTATTGCTGCCTGCCCCGGCGCCAACGGAACCCGTCAGCCAGCCGGAGAACGTGGCCGTCGGCACTTCCGTCCTGGTCGGAGTCCCCGCTGCCGGCCTGGTGTCGGGGGACTGGGCCAGGGCGGCGGCATCGGCCACCGGCATCCCGCACCGGGCTCTGCTCGGGTACGCGGGCGCAGCACTGCGGCTGGCTAACGAACAGCCCGACTGTCGCCTGGGCTGGACTACCCTCGCGGCGCTGGGATCGATCGAATCCGACCACGGCAGCCACGACGGCTCAGCGATCGGCGCCGACGGCGTCGCGGCGCCGGGGATCTACGGGCCGCTGCTGGATGGGTCCGGTTACGACGTCTTCGTCGACACCGACGCCGGCCGCTGGGACGCCAATACCGAGTTCGACCGTGCCGTCGGCCCGCTCCAATTCATCCCGGCCACTTGGGACCGGTGGGGTGCGGACGGCAATGGCGACGGAACCGCCGACCCCCAACAGATCGACGACGCCGCGCTGGCGACCGGCCGGTACCTCTGCGACTCGGGCGACCTCTCGGCCGCGACGGCCTGGCGGGCGGCCGTCTACTCGTACAACCACGTCGAGAGCTACGTCGATTCCGTCGCCGTGGCGGCGAACGGCTACGCAGCGCGGATGCCGTGAACCGGCTGTCCGGCCCGGTCGCCGGCCTGATCTCCGAGCGCTACAGGCTGGGCGCGCTGCTCGGCACGGGCGGATCCGCGTCGGTTTTCGCCGCAGTCGACACCCGTTCCGGCGACACCATCGCGCTCAAGATCCTGCATCCGGTGTTGTCCAGCTCCCCGAGGCTCCGGGAGGCGTTTTTCCGGGAGGCCCGTGCGGCGGCCTCGGTCCGGCACCCGAACATCGTGGCTGTCCTCGACGTGGGCGTGCACGACGATGCCGCCGAGCCGCTCGCCTGGATCGCCCTGGATCTCGCACCGGGCGAGAGCCTCGCCGAGCACGTCGGCCGCACCGGCCCGCTGCCGGTCCCGGATGCCCTCACGGTCGCTCTAGCCGTGCTGCAGGCGCTGGCCGCAGCCCACGCCGCCGGGCTGATCCACCGCGACGTATCACCGGCGAACATCATGATCGCACCCGGCGGCGATGGCCGACTCCATATAGCTGGCGTACGACTGCTCGACTTCGGCCTGGCGGATGCGGCCGGCCGGGTGGCGGTCGGGTCGGACGTGCTGGGCAGCGAACCGGCAGACGGCCACGATCCGGATGCCGACGCGGACCGGCCCGTGGGCGTGCTGGGCAGTGTCAACTACCTCTCACCCGAGCAGGCCGCCGGTATTCCCGTCGACGAGCGCGGTGACCTCTACCAGCTGGGCGGGGTGTTGTACTTCGCGCTGACCGGGGAGGCGCCCTATGTCCGCGACACCGTGGCCGCGGTGATGCGCGCCCACGCGCTCGCACCGCCACCGGTTCCGTCGGTGGCACGGGCCGGCATCCCTCGGGGCGTCGACCGGATCGTGGTGCGGGCGCTGCTCAAGCACCGGGAGGACAGATTCGCCTCCGCGGCTGAGATGCGGAACGCCATTCTGGCCCTGACGCCGCCCGCGCCAGCCGATACCGGTTTCGGCGACGACCGCACTCGCCGGTTCGACCGCCTGGTTGACGGGCTGCCCCACGCCGTCATCGATCCCGGCCGCACCACCGTGCTGCCGCGCACCGCGCAACGTCCGCCGGGTGGGGCGACGGCCGGGTCGGTCACCGGTTCCGCGGCCGGATCGCCCGCCGTGCCTCGGCCCGGACCCCGGCGACCGGGCGGAGGGAAGGCGGGCGGCTGGGTCGCCCTGGTGCTCGTCGCGGGGGTGATCGCGGCAGGCTGGGTGGCGGCCGCCGGCGGTTCTGCCCGGTCGTTCGTGGCCGTGAGCAGCACGCCATCGGCGACCGCTGCGGAGGTCAGCACCGACATGTCGACGGCACCCCCAGCGCCGGTCGATGCCCCATCCCCATCGGTCCAGGTGCCCGAGCTCACCATCATGCCGCTCGGCGAGGCCCGCGCTGCCCTCGAGGCCGCCGGTCTCCGTCTGGGCAGCCTGACACCGGCGGATTCGGTACGGACCGGCGACACCGTTCTCGCCCTTGAGCCGGGGCCAGGGTCGTGGCTGAACGCGGGGGACACCGTCAACCTGGTGGTGGCGTCCGGCTCGAACAGCGTTCCCGCCACCGTCGGGCTTGCCTCGGCTGAGGCTGTGGCTGCGCTGCAGAACGCGGGATTCGTCGCCGTCGTCGAGACCCGCGTCGACGGGGATACGGTGCCTGGCACGGTGCTCGCGAGCCATCCGGACACGGCAGCGGTGCTGCGCCTCGGAACGAGCGTGACGATCACCGTGGCCGCCGCGGCCCCGGTCCATCCGACGCCCACGCCGTCGTCGTCGCCGGGCCCGAGCAACACGCCCACGGACAGCGCACCGCCGGCTCCGTCGCCCTGAGCGTCGACCGGCGCCAAGTCAACACACCGTGTCCATGGCTCGGTAGCGAAACCGACTCCGCGAATTCACCCGGCAACCCAAACATATGTTTCGGACGTGCGGCCGCTTACCCGGCCCGCACGGCCCTGCCCACGTTTTCCCCCCTGTCGCTCCCGAGGACACCCATGCCACGCACGATCAATGCTTCTCTGTCTGCGCGCCCCGCGCCGGACACCGAAGCGTTCCCCTTCGAGAAGGAACGTCGGCGCACGCTGGTGTCCCGGCCGTCGGTGTCGGACTCCGTGTTTCGTTCGGTGGCGTTCGCCGCCGGTGGCATCACCGTCGCGATCATGCTCGCCGTGGGGGTCTTCCTCTCGATCCGGGCCTCTGACGCCCTCGGCGTCGCGGGCTTCTCGTTCCTCACCGAACAGGAATGGTCACCGGAGTCCCAGTCCTTCGGCATCGCCTCTGTGCTCTTCGGCACCATCACGATCGCCCTCATCGCCATGTGTGTCGCGGTGCCGCTCGCGCTGGGCACCGCGCTGCTCATCTCCGAGGTCGCCCAGGGCCGGTTGCGGTCCACCCTGGTCACCCTCGTCGACCTGATGGCCGCCGTGCCGAGCGTGGTCTTCGGGCTCTGGGGAGTCTTCTTCCTGCAAGCCAACGTCATCCCGGTGGCCAGCTGGATCTCGACCTACTTCGGCTGGATCCCGTTCTTCAGGGTCTCGGATGCGTCCGGCGATGCCCTCACCGACGCCAGCGCCTTCACCTCCTCGGCGTTCATCGCCGGCATCGTCGTCGGGCTGATGGTGGTGCCCACCCAGACTTCGGTCATGCGCGAGGCCTTCTCCCAGGCCCCGATCGGGGAACGCGAGGCGGCGTTCGCCCTCGGGTCGACCCGCTGGGGCATGATCCAGGCCGTCGTTCTTCCCTTCGGACGCGGCGGAATCATCGGCGGCACCATGCTCGGCCTCGGCCGGGCCCTGGGCGAGACCATCGCCGTCTACATGATCATCTCGCCGATCTTCACCATCAACTGGCAGCTGCTCAAGACCGGTAGCAATTCGGTGTCGGCGCTCATCGCCCTGCGCTACGGCGAATCGAGCGCGTTCGGCCTCTCCGCGCTGATGGCGGCCGGTCTGGTGCTGTTCCTGCTGACCCTGGTCATCAACTTCACAGCCTCCTCCATTGTGGCCAGGTCCCGCTCAGGGGCAGAGAGCGACTGACCATGACACTGACAGAGACCACCCTGACGCCGGCTGCGCGCAGCACCCACATCCCGTCACCCGACGGAATCGCGATCGGCCAACGCCGCCGGGTGCGCTCGGCGCGGGTGGGCGACCGCTTCAACGTGTTGGGCGCCGCCGCCGCGGCCATGGCCCTTGCCACCCTGATCTTCGGTTGGGTCACGCCGCTGTCCGGGGGCATTGGATGGACGATTGTCGCCTTCCTCTCCTTCATCGGCTTCTACGCCCTGCTGGTGAGCTTCACGGCTGACTTCCAGGAGGTGAAGGACCGGGTGATGGCCGTGTTGCTCTCCAGCGCCGGTGTTGTGCTCTTCGGCGCCCTGGTCTTCGTCGTGGCCTTCACCCTGGTGCGCGGGCAGGAGGCGCTGCCCCACCTCAACTTCTTCACCGAGAGCATGGAGATGGCCGGGCCCCTCGACGGACTCGACGTCGGTGGCATCCTGCACGCCATCGTCGGCACCCTGATGCAGATCGGCATGGCGCTGATCATCACGGTTCCGCTGGGCATCCTCACCGCGCTCTTCCTCAACGAGGTCGGCGGCCGGTTCGCCCGGTTCGTGCGCACGATTTCGGATGCCATGACCGCGCTGCCCTCGATCGTGGCCGGCCTCTTCGTCTACTCGGCGATCATCGTACTGATCACCCACCAGCGGTCGGGTTTTGCCGCAGCGATGGCGATCACGGTGATGATGCTGCCCATCGTCATCCGGGCCTCCGACATCGTGCTGCGCCTGGTGGCCGGCAACCTGCGCGAGGCCGCATATGCCCTGGGGTCAACCCGGTGGCGCACCATCTGGCACGTTGTGCTGCCCACGGCCCGGCCCGGGCTGGCCACGGCCGTGATCCTGGGCACCGCACGGGGAATCGGTGAGACCAGCCCGGTCCTGCTCACCAGCGGCGTGACCGCGGTCGTCAACCTCAACCCGTTCGAGGGCCCGATGATCTCGCTGCCGCTTCAGGTGTTCGACTTCGTCAAGTCACCTGAGCCCAACATGATCGCCCGCGGCTTCGGGGCGGCGGCGGTTCTGATCCTGCTGGTGCTCGCCCTGTTCGCCATCGCCAGGCTGATCGGTGGGCGCGGCCCGGGCGACCTGTCGCGCCGCCAACAGCAGCGGGTGGTGGCGGCCTCGTTGCGTGACCTGCAGCGCATCACGATCCGGGGCGACCTCCGCCATCCGCACCAGCCTGCCCCGCTCCCGCCTGCCCCAAAGAAGAAGGAGTCGTCCTCGTGACGCCGAAAACCCGGTGGATTCGTGCAATCCACGCCCTGTTCGCACTCAGCGCCGTCGTGATCGTGAGCCTGACCGGCGCCCTGCCGGCGCAGGCTGTCAGCTACGACCCGATCTCGGGCAGCGGCTCGACCTGGTCGCAGAACGCCCTCGACCAGTGGCGCACCAACGTGGCGTCGAACTACGGGATGACCGTGAACTACAACGGCGGCGGTTCTTCGACCGGTCGCAGCGACTTCATCGCCGGCGTCGTCCACTTCGCTGTGAGCGAGGTCCCCTTCCAGCTCGCCCCGGAAAACGGTACGGCACCAGAAGTACCGACCAGGGGATACGCGTACATGCCCATCGTGGCTGGAGGCACCTCCTTCATGTACAACCTCAAGATCAACGGGGTGCGAGTATCCAACCTGCGGCTGAGCGGCGAGGTCGTCACCAAGATCTTCACCGGCGTCATCACCAACTGGAACGACCCGGCCATCCAGGCTGACAACCCCGGCCTGGCCATGCCAGACAAGGGCATCGTGCCGGTTGTCCGCTCCGACGGCTCCGGCTCCACCGCCCAGTTCACCCTCTGGATGTCCAAGCAGCACCCCGACCTGTGGAACGCATTCTGCACCTCGGTCAACCGTCCAACACCCTGCGGGCTGACCTCCCAGTACCCCACCTTCGGCAACGCCAAGGCCCAGAGCCTGTCCTCAGGGGTGGCCGGCTACGTCAGCCAGGACTACGGCGAAGGCGCCATCACCTACGTCGAGTACTCGTACGCCCTCGAGTCCGGCTTTCCCGTGGCCAAGGTGCTCAACCAGGCCGGCTACTACGTCGAGCCCACTGCCTCTTCGGTGGCCGTTGCCCTGACGACAGCCCAAATCGACCAGACCCCCGGTCCGAACTACCTCACTCAGATCTTGGACGGGGTGTACAACAGCGCCGACGCACGAACCTACCCACTGTCGAGTTACTCGTACATGATCGTTCCCACGGAGGTCGGCGGCGTCTTCTCGGCCAGTAAGGGCTTCACCCTGGGCGCGTTCGCGAATTACATGCTCTGCGAGGGCCAGCAGCAGGCCGCCGATTTGGGCTACTCGCCGCTTCCCATGAACCTGGTGCTGGCCGGGTTCGACCAGATCAAGCGCATCCCGGGGGCGGACACGTCGGGTGTGGACATCAATAAGTGCAACAACCCCACCTTCAAACCCGGGGATTCACCCTCCAGCAACCAGCTCGCCCTCACCGCCGCGCAACCGCAGGACTGCGACAAGGTGGGTCCCAACCAGTGCACCACCGGGACCGCCGGCGCCCCGGCGGAGACCCCGGTCTCCGGCTCGGGAACCGGCGGAAGCGCCACCGGTGGAACCACGGAGACCGCCGCGGCGGCGGCCGCCGCGACCGGCGGCGCTGCCGCCGCCTCGACGGGTGCCGCGGCGGTGTACGACGCAAACGGCGCCCTGATCTCCGGCGGGGCAGCCGGGTCGACCCTGGCCGGTGCTGCCGTGGCCACGCCCTTCGCACTGGCCGACGAAGGCTGGGGGACACAGCAATCCTTGATGCTCCTGGCCGCGACCCTCCTGGTGGCGGCGGCAGTGCTGCCGCCGGTCTTCTGGCGACGCCTGGCGCCGCGCGGTGGCAAGGGCGGCCTCAAATGAGCCGCCACGCAACCGTGAAAACCTCGCTCTGGACCCGAGCCGGTGCCGGCGGCATCGTCGTGGGCCTTCTGGTCGGCGTCGGCGTTGCCGCGCTCACCTCACTGGCCCCCGTCCCCGCCGTGGCCGACAACTCAAGTGCCGTCACCGTGACCTCCGCTGACTACGAGCTCGACCCGGACGGGGCACCTTTTCCCGATCTCGCCGTGACCGTCTCCAAAACCACCGACCTCGTGTCCGAGGGCATCCTGGTGAGCTGGACCGGCGGCAAGAAGTCGGTGCGGCCACAGGGCAACGTCGGCGGAGAGAACTTCCTGCAGATCGCGCAGTGCTGGGGCGAAGACAAGGACCACCCCGGGCACCCCGACCGCACCACCTGCCAATACGGCGCCTTCCCCAATGCGGGCCGCGACGCCAACGTCAACGCCAACGTCGCCCCTGACCCGGACAAGCCGGATGTGGCGCCGAACATCGCGCCGGAGGACGAGCAATACACCTCGGCCGGCTCCGGGTTCGCCGTGCCGCCATACACGTCGATCCCCTTCCAGCCCCGCAACGGCGCCATCGTGGCCTCGGTGATCGAGAAGGACGGCGTGCTGGTGCACGACACCACCGTCGATGTGAACAAGAACGAGTACTTCACCGAGTACACCTCCAACGAGGTCAAATGGGCCGGTTCAGACGACACCGGTACCGGCTCGGCCAAGTTCGAGGTGCAGACCACCATGCAGTCTCCCGGTCTCGGCTGCGGTGAGCCGGAGGTGGCGGACGGCGTGACCAGCGGCAAATCCTGCTGGCTGGTCGTCATTCCCCGCCCCGTGGGAGATTCAGGCACCAACGAGATCGTCCGGCCCGGTCTGTTCTGGGATGCCTGGCAGCACCACGTCGCGGTCAAGCTGGACTTCAAGCCCGTCGGGGTCCGTTGCGAGATCGGCAGTGCGGAGGCCCAGCTCGGCGGCAGCGCGCTCGTGGCCGGTGCCATCTCGTCCTGGCAACCGAACCTCTGTTCCGGCGCGACCGGATCCGCGTTCGTGCTGAGCACGGGCAACGAGGCAGACGTGCTCGCCAAGGCGAGCGGCACCGCGCCGAGCCCGCTCGCGCTGACTTCTTTCCCGGCCAGCACGACCGTGGCCGATCCGCTGCAATACGCCCCGGTCGGAATCTCGGGGGTCACCGTGTCCTTCGCCATCGACCGCCGGGTCAAACCGGTCGAGGGCATCAGCCAGGAGTACAAGGACCGGGAAACCCAGGCCTTCACTTCCCTCAACCTGACCCCTCGCCTGATCGCCAAGCTGCTCACGGCGTCCTACATCTCTGCGTTGCCGCCGGGCGCCGACCTCACCCACATCAACTACATCGACTACGCGCACCAGGGCGACAACGCCCGCAACATCACCAGCGACCCCGAGTTCCTCGAGATCAACGACGCCGAGTGGGCTGCCCAGGACCTCAACAGCGCCTCGTTGTCCGATTCGATGGCGCCGTCCGGCCGGTCGGACCTCGCCACCCAACTGTGGCGGTACGTGATGGCGGATGCCGACGCCGTGGCCTTCCTGGACGGCACCCCGGACGAGTGGGGCATGATCGTCAACCCGTGGTATTCGACCAACGCCGGCATCAACCCGACCGGCGCGGGCTTCACTCTGCCCAGGGACAATTTCCCCAAGGCCGACCCGGTGGAGAAGCCGGCTACGACCGGCTCGAATGGGGTCGGCCCGGTGAACCTCGTGACCTGGCGGCCCTACACCTCCGACTTCGAGAACGGCGCCTACCTCACCCTGCGCGGTGACGGTCAGCAGCTCGGTGGCTGGGACCAAACCAGCACACCACCGAAGTACCTGAAAACGGCTCGCAGCCTGGTCGGCGAGCAGGGTGTGATCGGCCTGAGCACCGCTGCCTCCGCTGCCCGGTACCAGAACGTCACTGCCTCGCTGCGCAATCCGGCCGGTTCCTTCGTGGCCCCGACCAGCGAAGCGCTCCTCGCCGCCGCCGCGGCCATGACTCCGACCAGCCAGCAGGCGAAGGTCCTGGAATTCGACCCGGCCACCGCCGCCGCAGAGGGCGCCACCACCGCGTACCCGCTGACCATGCCGATCTACGCCGCGCTGAATCCGTTGCAGACGGACGCCACCCTGCGGGCGAAGTTCGCGAATCTGATTCGGTACGCGGCCACGGACGGCCAGAAGCCGGGCACCGCGCTCGGCCAGTTGCCCGCCGGGTATGCGCCCATGCCTCAGCCCTGGATCGACCAGGCGCTCGTCGCAGCCACGGCCATCGAGAAGGGCATCAGCCCCAATACCAAGCCGACCCCCGCCCCTGCCCCTGCCGCTGCTGTGACGGTGCCGGTCACCAAGCCGGCGGCGGTGCCCGCAGCAGCCAGTGTGACGGGAGCCGTTGCCGCCGCTGCGGCGACTGTCGCGGCGGCCACCGACCCCACGGCCACCGGAACCGTGGCCGGGCCGCTGCTGGGGTCGAAGACTCCCGACGACCCCGTCGTCGGCCCCGTGGCCATGGCGGTTCCGGCCGGACTTCTCTCCGGCCTGGTAGCCGCAGGGGCTGTCCCCATGATTTCGCGCCTCAGACGAAAGCGGCTCTGATGCGCCACAGCTTGGCGGTTCGACCCCGGGCACACGCCCAGGGCGCGCACGTCGGGACAAACGGATCCGCCCGGACTCCGTTCCTTGCATCACATCCGAAAGGCATCACCGTGATTTCGAAGAAGGCTATTGCGCTCTGCGCGACTGTCGGCGTCACCCTGTCTGGAATTGCCCTCGCTGCACCGGCATACGCCGAGCCCGTCTCCAATAGCTATTCCATCGTCGGATCCGACACCCTCGAAGACGTTGTCGGCGCACTGGCCAACGGCACTCGAATCACCGGATCCACCGTGCGTACCACCGCATCCGGTTCGACGCTCGGCTCGTTCGACGCCACCGGAACGCCCTACATCACCACCAAGTCTTCCGGCGTTCGTCTCGGCCGGCCCAACGGCTCCGGCGACGGCGTCAAGGCGCTCAGCCGCTCCATCGACGGCGCCGCATACACCTCTGGCACCGCCGGCGGACCGGCCAACGTGACCATCACCGGCCAGGTCGACATCGCCCGCTCGTCCAGCGCCGGCACGAGTAACGCGAACGGTGAGCTGCTGTATGTGCCGTTCGCCCGCGACGCCATCGCCTACGCCTACCAGGGCTCGGCCAGCGGCATCGGCTCGATCACCGCCACCCAGATGAAGAGCCTCTATGAGTGCTCGGCCGGATTCAAGATCGGCGGCGTCACCGTCACCCCGATCATTCCGCAGGCCGGATCGGGAACCCGCAAGGACTTCATCAGCAAGATCGGCGTCACCGAGGCCAGCATGCTGACGGTCGCGGAGGGTGGCTGTGTCGTTGAGGGCCAGGAGCACGACGCGACCACCCTGACGGCCGAGTCCGTCATGCCGATGGCCGTCTCGCGCTGGATCGCCATGAACACCGGCGCCAGCTACGACAAGCGCGGCAGCGGCACCCTGGGCTCCCTCGTCTCCGGCGTCGCGCCGGTCACCGGCACCGGAACCGCCATGGTTCCCAACGCTTCCTACTACAGCAACGGCACCTGGGGCCGCGACACCTACCTGGTTGTCGAATTCGCGCGGGTCGACCCGACCAACGCGAAGTACGACGCCAAGCTTGCCGGCCTGGTCGACCCGACCAAGGTCACCAGCCTCACCAACACCGCCTCGGTTCTGGCCAACCAGCCGGGCGCGGTCAAGAAGAAGTTCGGCATGCTCGCCCCGTCCAACACCACCGCCTTCCGCGTTCTCAAAACTGCCTAGCCCGCACCCGCGCACATTCACAAAAGGAATATGACAATGAAGATCAGCAGAAAAGCCAGCATCGCAGCAGCCGGCCTGATGTCCCTGGCCCTCGTAGCCGGTGCAGCGACGGCGGCCCAGGCCGCCCCGCAGACCAACGGCTCCGACGGACCCATGTACCTCTACGACGGCGCAACCGGCGAACTGATCCCCGCCGGCTCGCCGTTCGCGTGGGACGAATCCGCCGTGTCCTCCAACTCCGCCACAGACCCCAGCGAACCGCTGTTCTGCCCGGTCGGCTCTGAAGGCGCCCAGCAGTTCCTCTCCCCGGTCGGCCAGGAGCGCACCGTGCTCAACTGGACGGCCTTCTCCCCGGGTGGATTCGACCCCTCCCTCGACCTGTCGGTGCTGCTGGCTCCGCTCATGCCTGAGGGATTGATCAACGGTCTTCCCGGCCAGGCCGCGGCCAAGGCTGCCGGCGGAACATACAGCCTCGGCGTGGCCTGCACCATCAACAACGACGTCACCGTCGTGGGCGCGTTCTACCGCACCATCACGGTCGACGCCGGCACCGGTGTCTGGCGCGCTGCGGCGGTCGCAGACGCCACGCCGACCGACCCGACCGACCCGACCGACCCGACCGACCCTGCCCCTGAGGGCACCTCCGGCACGATCGCCCTGGCACCGACTGTCGTCGGTGCCACCAACGGCGTGCTGGCGCTGACGGTTCCGGCGGGCGCCGCGGCGACCTTCGGCACCCCGTCGCTGGTGGACAACAAGTCGACCACCACCGGTACCCTCGGTGCCGTCACGGTGAACGACGGTCGTGTTCTGACCCTCAACGGCTGGGACCTGACCGCCAATGTCGCTGACTTCGTGAACTCCGCGGACACAACCAGCATCATCGGCAAGACCCAGCTCGGCGTTGCACCGTCGGTCACCGCGACGGGCACCACGGCGACTGGTGTCACCGCCGCCGCCGCGCAGGTCGCCGGTTCCGCCTCCTACCCGGCGGCTTTCGCCGCGGCGGCGGCAGGCAGCACCGTCGGCGCCAGCGTGTTGAACGCCGGACTGACCTTTGTCGCTCCCCAGGCGAAGGCGGCGGGTACCTACACGTCGACCATGACCCTGACGGTCGTCTCGAAGTAATCAGCACCTGAATGACGGGGGAGGGGCGGTGTCTGACGCCGTCCCTCCCCTCCTCACCCCGTACCTTCCGCCAGAAAAGAGATCGCCGACCGTGACTAACCGCCGCACCCGCTCCCGCCGCCTCGCCCTCGTCTCGTCGGGTTTGCTCGTCACCCTGGGACTGACCGTGGGCCTCGGTGCCGCCGGCGCCTGGGCGGATGACTCAGACGGTATCGCCGGATCCCCGGCGGCCAACGGCAGCGTCGACCAGACCCGTTCGCGCTACAGCTATCAGGTCGACCCCGGCCAGCAGGTGGCAGACGAATACCTGGTGCAGAACACCGGCACCACCGCGCAGGCCGTCACCGTCTACGCCACCGACGCCTTCAACGCTGAAGACGGCAGCTTTTCCCTGCTCGACGGCGGGGTGGAGACCGTCGATGTCGGGCACTGGGTCAGCTTCGACAACGGCGCGAACAAGGTCGAGGTCACGCTGGAACCCGGCGGCTCGCAGATCATCCCGTTCACGGTCACCGTGCCCGCCGACGCCCAGCCCGGCGACCACGCCGGCGGCATCATCGTCTCTGCCCTCTCCCCGGCCGGCCAGGTGACGGTGGACCGCCGGGTCGCCATCCGGCTCTACGCCAGGGTGAAGGGGGAACTCCAGCCCGGTCTCACCATCAGCAGCATCTCCTCGTCCTACCGCGGTGAGCTGAATCCGTTCGCCGGCGAAACATCACTCACCATCAGCCTGCAGAACACCGGAAACGTCTCGCTGGGCGCCAACACCGTCGCCCAGGTGCGCGGCATCTTCGGCATCCCGCTGTCGGACCTGACCCGGACGCCGATCCCCGAGATGCTCCCCGGCAGCTCCCGCACCGTCACCATCGTCGTGCCGGGAGTGGGCCCATGGATCTACCTCAACCCGCAGGTCTCCCTCGCAGCCACTGTCGACGAAGATGCCCTGCCGCCAGGGCTCCTGCCCTCCGCCCAGCGCAGCAGCGATCTGTTCGTTGTGCCGTGGGCCTTCGTGATCGTGCTGGTCCTTGCCGGGTTCGTCCTGCTCGTCGTGCGACTGAGTCGTTCCAGGGATTCGGCTCGCGCCACGGCCTGGATCGCCTACACAGAGGCCGAGGCCCGCCGCAAAGCCCGCGAGGAAGCCACGGCCTAGCCGCTACTTCCAGATCTCATCCATTCCGAGGCAGATCATTCGAGCGTGCGCCGCCATTTCTTCCCCGCGCGTTTGCTTGTAGTTTGCTCGCCCAACAGCTCAGAGAAAACCGGACCAGACTAACTTGACTGTGCTCATCTCCCACACCGTGCGTCACCTCCTGATCGTGGCGCTCTGCGCGCTGGTGCCCGTGATCGGCCTGATGGGACTCGCCGTCAGCGCCCAGGCGAACGAAGACCCGGATGGGGTGAGCCTCACGGTCAGCGTCCTCGGCTCCACCTCAGCACCCAGCCCGGCAGCCACGACTCGGGCGAGCACCAGGCCCGCCGCGCCCGTCACCTCCCCGACTACGCAGGTGACCCCGGTGGGCTCCGCGGCCACGGAGGCGCTGGGAACGGACCCCGTCGTCATGGCCGGCGTCCTCGCCGTGAGCGGGCTCACCGCGACCGCACACCCGACCGCGGGTCCCGACGGCGGGGACATCGTGCTCACGTTCACGGTGAAAAACCTCACCGACAATCCGATCAGCTCGTCCCTCCGGTTCTGGGTGGACAACGCCGTCGGCCTACAAATCCGTGCCGCGAATGACGCCTCGCTCACCGACCTGGCCGGTGGTGAAACCCGCACCGTCACCACGACCTTCACCGATGTGAGCCAGTGGAGCGTCTTCAACAGCCACGTGACCCTGACACCGCCGGACAGTGTCGACGGCACCGCGATGACACCGGTCACCCGGGACGCACTGCTTCTGGTTCCGCCATACTTCGTACTGCTGGTCGCCAGTCTGGTCGTCGGCCTGTCCGTCGCCGCTCGCTATGCGTTCCTCACCAAGAGGCTCTTTCCCGTCAGCGTCGCGGAAACCGCATCGTGACCCTGACCAGGCCGCCGCGCGGCTGGAAGCCGGGCCGGGCTCCTGAGCCGTCCTACGAACAGCCTGACGCTCCAACGCCCGTCGGATCGCAGCCGCCCAAGGGATGGCGCCCGCGCCAGCCGCCGAAACCCCCGCGCCGCATGCCGGCACCGCCGACCGTGCTGGTCCTCACCCCGGCTGACCTGCTGCTGCGCACCATCCTGGCGATTGTCGCGGCGTTGATCTTCGGCTTCCTCGCCAACCTCACGGTGCTGGGAAACCTGCAGCACCTCGTCTCCCAGCAGCAGCTCACCGACACGCTGCGGGTGGAACTGGCCCAGGGAACGGCGCCGGTGAGCGAGGGAACCGTCGACAAGGTGCTCCTGGCCGACGGCGCCCCGCTCGCGATCATCGACATCCCCTCGCTCGGTGTGCACGAGGTTATTGTCGAGGGCTCCGATTCCGGGACCACCCGCCTGGGTCCCGGGCACCGCCGCGACACTGTGCTGCCCGGCCAGGCCGGCATCAGCGTGGTCATGGGCCGGGCCGCCGCGTACGGCGGGCCGTTCGCGCGCATCCAGGAACTGGCGCCCGGCCAGGTGTTCACCGTGCTGACCGGCCAGGGCGAGCAGACCTTCGAAGTGATCGGGGTGCGCTACGCCGGAGATCCAGCACCGACCCCGCTGGCCGCGGGGGAGAGCCGTCTGATCCTGGAGACCGCGCGCGGGGCGGCCTTCGTGCCGGGCGGCGTGGCCAGGGTGGATGCCGTTCTGACGAGCGAGACACAGCCGGCGGGCATCCGCCAGACCAGCTATGTCACCCTGCCGGCGTCGCACAAGGAACTGGCAACGGACACCACGACGGTGTGGGCGCTGGCCTTCGCTCTCCAATTCTTCCTCCTGATTGAACTGGCGATGATCTGGTCCTTCCGCCGCGTCGGCCTGCAGAAGGCCTGGACGGTTTTCATCCCGGTCGTGGCAGTCGGTGGGCTTTTCGTCGCCGACCAGGCCGTTCGGCTCCTCCCCAACCTGCTCTAGCGAACGAAACGAGTCCTCATGACCCAGTCCACCCAGGATGCCGAGCTGACGCAGGTGCTGCCGGCCGTGACGACGGCCCCTCGCCCCGCTCACCCGGCCGACCGGGCTCAGCCAGACCGTCGGGCGCGGCGGTCCCGCGGCTTCGCCTTTCCGGCCCGCATGGGCACACGAACCCCGACCGTCGGGCTGCCCATCGCGGTGGAGCCGCGACCGTTGGCCACCCTGGAGGGGCGCAACGTGTCGGCCTGGTTCGGCGAGCGGCAGGTGCTCGACAGGGTGAACCTGACCATGCCGGCGGGCGTCATCACCTCCCTGATCGGCCCATCCGGCTGCGGAAAGTCGACATTCCTGCGCATCCTGAACCGGATGCACGAGCTCGTGCCGTCAGCGAGCCTGGCCGGCGAGGTGCTGCTCGACGGAGAGGACATTTACGATCCGGAACGCAAACTCGTCGACGCCCGTAAGCACATTGGCATGGTTTTCCAGAAGCCCAACCCGTTCCCGGCCATGTCGATCTACGACAACGTCATTGCCGGGCTCACCCTCACCGGCGTCCGTGCCTCGAACGACGAGAAGGACTATCTGGTCGAGAGCTGCCTGACCAAGGCCGGGCTGTGGACCGAGGTTCGGGACCGGTTGCGTGCCCCCGGCGGCGGGCTGTCCGGCGGGCAGCAGCAGCGTCTGTGTATTGCCCGGTCCCTCGCGGTGACGCCTCGGATCCTGCTGATGGACGAACCGTGCTCGGCCCTGGACCCCACGTCGACCCGGGTGATCGAGGAGACCATGCTCGAGCTGGCCCACGAGGTCACTATCGTCATCGTCACCCACAACATGCAGCAGGCCCAGCGGGTCTCCCAGAACTGCGCGTTCTTCCTCGCCGCCCAGGGCACCCCCGGCGGGATCGTCGAGCACGGGCCGACCGACCTGATGTTCGGCGACCCGATCGACAGCCGCACGGCGGACTACGTCAACGGCCGGTTCGGATAGCCGGCGTGACGCTCAATCGAAGTCGAGACTGAGCTTGCGCAGGAGGGCGGCGAGGCGCTCCTGGTCTGCTGAGGGCAGGCTGGCCAGAAGGGCGGCCTCGGCGTCTACCAGACGGGTGATCGCGGCATCCACCCGGGTCAATCCGCCGGCGGTCATGCCCACAAAGATGCCGCGGCCATCGTTGGGGTCGGTGCGGCGGGTGACCAGGCCCCGTTCGACCAGCCTGTCGATACGGTTGGTCATGGTTCCGCTGGACACCAGGGTCTGCTGCAGCAGCAGCTTCGGGCTCAGCTCGAACGGGGCGCCGGCCCGGCGGAGCGCCGACAGCACGTCGAATTCCCAGGAGTCCAGCTCCGACCGCGAGAACGCGGTGCGGCGGGCACGGTCCAGATGCTTGCTCAGCCGGGCGACGCGGGAGAACACCTGAAGCGGCGCGAAATCCAGGTCGGGGCGCTCCCGCAACCAGGCATCAACGATCCGGTCGACTTCGTCATGAGCAGGCATCCGTCCATTATCCGGTTTTCGTCGACCCCGGAAACCGCGGATGACGCGGGGCGTCCGCGCATCTGGCAGACTTGACTCCGTTGCCCGGCCCCGAGCCGATGCAATCCGCCGTGGTGTAATGGCAGCACGACAGCCTTTGGAGCTGTTAGGTCTAGGTTCGAGTCCTGGCGGCGGAGCTCATGTGTGAGAGCACAGTTGAGAGGACCACAGTGACCGATTCCCGCCTCGCTATCATCGTGCTGGCCGCCGGCCAGGGCACCCGCATGAAGTCCAGCCTGCCCAAGCTCATGCATCCGCTCGCCGGACTGCCGATCATCAGCCATGTGCTGGCCACGGCCCGTGCCCTGGATGCCGCGCACGTGATCACGGTGCTCCGGCACGAGCGTGAGCGCCTGGCCGAGCTCGTCGCCTTCGACCTGCCGGAGAGCCTGCTCGTCGATCAGGACGAGATCCCCGGAACCGGTCGCGCCGTGGAGCAGGCCGTCGCCGCGCTGCCCGCCGACTTCGACGGTGACGTGCTCGTGATCAGCGGTGACGTGCCGCTGCTGAACGCCGCGACCCTGGCGAACTTCATCGAGGCGCACCGGGAACGCGCGGAGGTGTCCGCCACCGTGCTGTCGGCGTTCCCGACCGACGTCACCGGCTACGGCCGCATCATCCGCAGCGACGACGGCGGCTTCGACCGGATCGTGGAACACAAGGACGCCAACGACGACGAACGCGCCGTCGACGAGATCAACGCCGGCGTGTACATCTTCGGCCTGTCCGAACTGCGCGACCAGCTGGCCAGACTCACCACCGACAACGTACAGGGCGAGAAGTACCTCACCGACGTGATCGGTCTGCTGCGCGCCGCCGGGTCGGAGGTGCGCGCCGTGCCGGTGGCGGATGCCTGGCTCGTCGCAGGCATCAACGACAGGGCCCAGCTCAGCGACACCGCCGCCAAGCTCAACGCCGTCATCGTGCGGGGCTGGCAGCTGGCCGGTGTGACCGTGCAGGACCCGGCCACCACCTGGATCGACCTCAAGGCCACGCTCGCGAATGACGTGACCCTCTTGCCGGGCACCCAGATCCTCGGTTCCACCACGGTGGCCACCGGAGCGATCGTCGGCCCGGACACCACCCTGCTCGACTGCGAGATCGGCGAAGGGGCCACGGTCAAGCGCACCGACGGCACTCTCGCGGTGATCGGCGCCGGCGCCACCGTCGGCCCATTCGCCTACCTGCGGCCGGGCACCTGGCTCGGCGCCGACGGCAAGATCGGCACCTTCGTGGAGACCAAGAACGCCGTCATCGGCGAGGGCAGCAAGGTGCCGCACCTCAGCTACGTGGGCGACGCCACGGTCGGGGTGCACTCCAACATCGGCGCAGGCACGATCTTTGCGAACTACGACGGCGTGACCAAGAACCCGTCGGTGATCGGGTCCCATGTGCGCACCGGGTCGCACAACGTGTTCGTCGCGCCGATTAGAATCGGTGACGGAGCCTACACGGGCGCCGGAACTGTGGTCCGTAAGGACGTGCAGGCCGGGGCGCTCGCGATCAACGTGGCTCCGCAACGCAATATGGTCGGTTGGGTAGAGACCAACCGGCCGGGAACAGATGCGGCGACAGCCGCGTCACAGAGCGGAGACTAGGTGCCTGGAATCAAGAGCAGCGGCGAGAAGAAATTGGTGCTCATCTCGGGGCGAGCGCACCCACAACTCGCGATCGACATCGCCGCAGAACTTGGTTCGGAGCTGATCCCCACCGACGCGCGTACCTTCGCCAACGGCGAGATCTACGCCAGGTTCGACGAGAGTGTGCGCGGTGCCGACGCGTTCGTCATCCAGTCGCACACCAACCCCATCAACGAGTGGTTGATGGAACAGCTGATCATGGTGGATGCGCTCAAGCGTGCGTCGGCCAAGCGGATCACCGTGGTCGCCCCGTTCTACCCGTACGCCCGTCAGGACAAGAAGGGTCGCGGTCGCGAGCCGATCTCCGCCCGCCTCGTCGCCGACCTGTTCAAGGTGGCCGGCGCCGACCGCATCATGTCGGTCGACCTGCACGCCGCCCAGATCCAGGGCTTCTTCGACGGCCCCGTCGACCACCTCTTCGCCATGCCGGTGCTGCTCGAGCACTTCCGGGCCAAGCTGGACCCGTCCACCCTTACCATCGTGTCGCCGGACATGGGCCGCGTGCGCGTCGCCGACATCTGGAGCGACAAGCTCGGCGCCCCGCTGGCCATCATCCACAAGCGCCGCGACCCCCTGGTGCCCAACCAGATCACCGTTCACGAGATCGTCGGAGAGGTCAAGGGTCGGGTCTGCCTGATCGTCGACGACCTGATCGACACCGGCCGCACCATCGTGCAGGCCGCGGAGGCGCTCATGGCCGCCGGCGCCATCGGTGTCGTCGTCGCCGCCACGCACGCCGTCTTCAGCCCGCCCGCGCTCGAGCTGCTGCAGAACGACGCCATCCAGGAAGTCGTCGTCACCGATACCCTGCCGATCCCCGAGGACAAGCGTTTCCCGACGCTGACCGTGCTGCCGATCGCGCCCCTGCTGGCGCGCGCCATCCACGAGGTCTTCGACGAGGGATCCGTCACATCGATGTTCGAGGGCGCCGCGTAAGGCTCGCACTCAGCACGTTCGCGGTTGGCCGGTCCTGTTTCGGGGCCGGCCTTTTCGCGTTTCAGAGCACGAGTTCGACGGTGACCGTCGCTGTGTCGCCCACGCCGATCTTCTCGGCCTCGCGGATGGCCTTCTTCACCGGCAGAACAAACCGGCCCGTGGCGCTCTCGGGGAAGATCGAGGTGGCCCACCTTGAGCCGTTGATGGCCACCCGCACTCGCTGTGAGCCGAAGCCGACCCGCAGTCCGTCGGTGAGCTCCCGAATCTCGTCGGACTGGTCGGCGGGCAGCGAGACGAACACCCACGCGTTCATGCTTTCGGTGTTCCACAGTGCCGTCGTGAAGGTGAAGGTGGGTCCCATCGGGCGCCTTTCGTCGGACTAGGTCGTGGCGCCGGCGGCCGGCGGCCGGAACGGGCCCGGGATGATGCCCAGCGGCATGACGAAGGTCTGGCGTTCGTTCTGGTCGATTGCGTAACACTGCCAGCCGAAGCCGCCCGCCCCGACCAGCTCGAACCTGGCGTCGATGCCCTCAGAGAGCGGGTAGTAGCGCGTCACGGCCGCGGCGCAGGCCCTGGCGGCCGTGGCCGAGGCGATGCTCATGGTGGTGAGCACGCCGGGCACGAGCAGGGCGACGAGGCCGAGGATCACGGTGATGCGCATGAGCAGCACCATCCGCCGGCCGCGGAGGGGCCGGGAGGAGTCCGTCGGTTCGTAACCGGAGAGTTCGGGGTGAAAGTCGCTCATGAGTGCCCTCCAGTAAATCAGATCGCGCCGGCTTGAGGGCGCCCGATCGCGGATGCCTGCGGTTCACCTTGCGGCCGTATCCTTGCCGCATGCACGCTACGGATCGGCGGGAGGGCCAGGGTGCCCTCCAGCGGCACCTCGGTACCGTCGGGGCGATGGTGCTGGGCCTGGCCGCGATGATCGGCGCCGGGGTGTTCTACGTGTGGGTGCCCGCGGCGGCGGCGGCCGGCTCCGGTCTGCTGATCGGGCTGGTCCTGGCGGGGCTGGTCGCCTCGCTCAATGCCCTGAGCTCGGCGCAGCTGTCGATGAGCCATCCGGTGTCCGGGGGAGTCTATGTGTTCGGGCGGGCGACCCTCGGCCCGTGGTGGGGGTTCTCCGCCGGCTGGTTGTTCCTGGCCGGCAAGACCGCTTCGGCCGCGGCCATCGCCTCGATCCTGGGCGGCTACCTGTGGCCGGAGCAGGCCCGGCCGGTGGCGGTAATGGCGATCCTGGTGCTCGGAGCCGTCAACCTGACGGGTGTGCGCAGCACCGCCAGGCTCAGCGCCGCGGTGGTGTTCCTGGTGCTCGGCGGGCTGCTCATGCTGGTGGTCGTGGTGGCTGCCGGGCTTGCCGGCGGGTCGCTCACGGCCTCGTTCGACACCGGGTCGCTGCTGGCTGGCGGCGGGGCGGGCATCCTGCAGTCGGCCGGCCTGCTCTTCTTCGCGTTCGCCGGCTACGCCCGCATGGCCACGCTGGGGGAGGAGGTGCGGGACCCCCGCCGCACCCTGCCCCGCGCGATCGTGGCCGCCCTCGGCGTCACCCTGGTGGTCTACGCGGTGATCGGAGTGCTCTGCGTGCTCGTGCTCGGACCGGCGGTCCTGGCGGACTCGGTCTCGCCGCTGGCCGACCTCGTCGGCGGTGCGGAGCCGTGGACCGTCATCGTCCGGGTGCTGGCGGCCATCGCCTGCCTGGGCTCGTTAGCCGGCATCCTGGCCGGACTCAGCCGCACCGGGCTGGCGATGGCGAGGGAAGGCGACCTGCCGGGCGCACTCAGCCGCGTGTCGCCGACCCTGAACACCCCGGTGTCGGCGGAGATGGCCATGGGCCTGGTCGCGGTGCTCGGCGTGCTGCTGCTGGATGCCGCCCGGCTGGTGGGCTTCTCGGCCTCCGCGGTGCTGGTCTACTACGCAATCGCGCATCTGGCCGCTCTACGGCAGCCGGGCGAGCAGCGCTGGCTGCCGCGCTGGGTGCAGTACCTGGGCGTGGCCGGCTGCCTGCTCCTGGCCCTGACCCTGCCCTGGCCGGGGGTCGTCGCCGCGTTCGGCTGGCTGGCGCTGGGCCTGGTCGGACGCGCCCTGCGCCTGTCCCGCTCCGCCCCGAGCTAGCCTGCCCCGCCCCAAATGGTCCCGGTGCGGACATATGGCCCCGGCACGCGGGGTGCACATGTCCGCAGGGGTAACAGAAGCGAATTGGCGGCACCGTCCCTCCCCAGTCGGGGCACCGGGTCAGGAGTGCACAGGTGGGTGGGTGCCGGGTATCGCTGACACGGTGGTTGAGAGTCTCGCCACATGACTGATGACCGGCTGGACCCACGAACGGGCCTGTTCCTTGTCAAGAACATCGGTGTGACCGACACGGATGCCCGGCAGTTTCGAAGATCTGTCGATCGGGGGCAGGGCACCCGCTTGCGCCGCGGGGTCTTCACGACGATGGACCGCTGGGGCGGCTTGGCGTCACGGGACCGATACGTCGACCACATTCGTGCCGTTGTGGCGACCAGGCGGCATGACCCCGTCGTCAGCCACCAGTCCGCCGCGGCGCTGTGGGGCATCCCGCTGGGTGGCGCTTGGCCAGAAGCCGTGCATGTCCTGGCGGTGCCGGCGGCACGGGTGCGCAGCAAGAACGGCGTATTCGTGCATCGGACTGCGTTCGATTGGGCCGAGGTCGTCGAACTCGACGGCGTGCTCGTGACCAGCCCGGCTCGCACCCTGCTCGACTTGGCCAGAACGGCAAGCTTCGAAGATGCCGTTGTCGCACTCGACCACGGCATCAATCCTCGGCGGGCCACCCCGGAGGTGCTCGTCTATTCGGACGAACTGTCCGAAATGCTCGCCCGGTGTGGGTCATTGCGTGGCAGCACCAAAGCGAAGCGGGCCATAGCCTTCGCGCGTCCAAACGCCGACAATCCGGGGGAGTCGATTAGCCGCGTCGCGATTTTCGAGCTGGGCCTCCCCGATCCCGAGTTACAGTGCCGGCACCCGAATCCGCGAGGCGGGTGGTACTACACCGACTTCGAGTGGCCGCGCTTTCGGCTGATCGGGGAGTTCGACGGACGGGGCAAGTACCTCAAGGACGAGTACCTACGTGGGCGCACACCGGGTGATGTCGTCTACGCCGAGAAGGTGCGCGAGGACCACCTGCGCGCCGACGGATTTCGGGTGGTGCGGTGGGGCCCTGGCGAGCTCGCCGACCGGGGTGCGCTGAGTCGCCTTCTGGTCGCTGCCGGGTTGTCCGGGACCCGATGAGTGCCGCTCGCCGGGCATCCCAACGGCCAAACAACTGTTGCCCGTACGGACAACTGGACCCGGCGTGCCGGGCGCAAATGTCCGCACGGGCAACAGTTGCCGAGCGGGTGGTGCGGGAGCGAGGAACTCCGGGGGAGGGCCCCCTGGTTGGAGGAGCCTCTAGTGCGGAGGAGCCTCTAGTGCGAGGAGCCCTCGGTGACGATCTCGGTACGGTCGCCGGACCACAGGGTGTGGAAGGTGCCTTCCTTGTCGACGCGCTTGTAGGTGTGCGCCCCGAAGAAGTCGCGCTGGCCCTGGGTGAGGGCAGCGGGAAGGCGGTCAGCACGCAGGCTGTCGTAGTACGCCAGCGAGGACGCGAAAACCGGCGCGGGGATGCCGGCGTGGGCGGCGTCGGCGACAACGTTGCGCCAGGAGTCCTGGGCCGTGGCAACGACATCGGTGAAGAACGGGGCGGTGACGAGCGAGACGAGTCCCGGGTTCTCGGTGTAGGCCTCGGTGATGCGGTTGAGGAAGCGGGCGCGGATGATGCAGCCACCGCGCCAGATCTTCGCGATGTCGCCCTTCTTGATGTCCCAGTTGTACTGCTCCGCACCGGCGACGATGGCGTCGAAGCCCTGCGAGTAGGCGATGACCTTGGACGCGTAGAGCGCCTGGCGGACACCCTCGATGAAGCCATCCACATCTTCGACGGGGTTGACGGTCGGGCCGGGCAGAGCGGCGGCAGCGGCACGCTGCGCGGGCTTGGAGGAGACGGAGCGGGCGAACACGGCCTCGGCGATGCCCGACACGGGGATGCCGAGGTCGAGGGCGGTCTGCACGGTCCACACGCCGGTGCCCTTGCTGCCGGCCTGGTCGAGGATGACGTCGACGAGCGGCTTCCCGGTCTCGGCGTCGACCTGCTTGAGGACCTCCGCGGTGATCTCGATGAGGTAGCTCTCGAGGTCGCCCTTGTTCCACTCGGTGAAGATCTCGGAGATCTCGGCCGGGGTCTTGCCGGTTCCGCGACGGATGAGGTCGTACGCCTCGCCGATGAGCTGCATGTCGGCGTACTCGATGCCGTTGTGGATCATCTTGACGAAGTGGCCGGCGCCGTCGGTGCCGACGTGGGTGACGCAGGGCTCACCGTCGACGACAGCGGCGATGGACTCGAGGATCGGGCCGAGGGTGACGTACGCCTCGGCGGAGCCGCCGGGCATGATGCTGGGACCCTTGAGGGCGCCTTCCTCACCACCGGAGATGCCGGCGCCGACGAAGTTGATACCTGTCTCGCGCACGGCCTTCTCGCGGCGGAGGGTATCGGTGAACAGGGCGTTGCCGCCGTCGACGATGATGTCGCCGGGCTCGAACAGCTCGGTCAGCTGGCTGATGACGGCGTCGGTGCCCTTACCGGCCTGCACCATGATGATCGCGGTGCGGGGGGTCTTGAGCGAGGCGACGAATGCCTCGATGGTCTCGGAGGCGACAAAACCGGCCTCGGGGTGCTCATCCATGAGCAGCCGGGTGCGTTCGGGCGAACGGTTGTACACGGCCACGGTGTTGCCTTCGCGGCTGGCGAGGTTCCGGGCGAGGTTGGAGCCCATCACCGCCAGTCCGACAACGCCGATGTTTGCTGAACCGGTTTCTGACACGTGTTCTCCCTTAGATCTGTGAGTTGTGATCATGTTCAAGATTAGTGGCTTACATAGCCCATGTAATCATATTTATAGCGCGGAGGTCGGATCGGCGGCCCAGGTGGGCTGCACCTCGGCGTAGGTGCGGCGCATGATCCGCTCCATCGCCTCCCGAGCCTTCTGCGGTTGCGCGCCCGAAATCGCCTCGGCGACCTCGGCGTGCAACTGCAGGGTGTTCTCGTGCGGGCGGTCCGGCTGCAGGCCCAGGTCGGTGCGGCCGGACAGGACCGCGGCGACGGCTCCGTCGAGCTTGGCGAACATCTCATTGCCCGAGCCCCGCAGCACCAGCCGGTGAAACCGGATGTCGAGCTCCAGGAACGAGGACAGGTCACCCGAGTCACCCGCGGCCCGCATCAGGTCGGCCACGTCCATCAGCTCGGCCGCGACCGAGGCCGCCGCATGCCGAGCGGCCAGTTCCGCAGCCATCGGTTCCACCGCGGAGCGCAATTCGGTGAGCGAGCGCAGCTGTTCGCCCTTGCCGGGGCCGAGCAGGCGCCAACGGATGATGGTCGGGTCGTAGGCGTTCCAGCTGGACGGTGGCAGAACCCTGATGCCGACCCGTTTGACGGACTCGACGAGGCCCATCGACCCCAGCACCCGGATGGCCTCCCGGATGACCGACCGGCTCACCCCCTGTCGGCGCTCGATCTCGTCGGAGAGCAGGACGGTTCCCGCTGGAACCGTCCCATCGACGATGGACCGTCCGACGTCTTCGGTCACTCGGGTGTGCAGGCTGGGCGGCATGGTCGTCACTTTATCGCCTAGACTGTTGAGTTGAACTTCGGCGAGGGATTCGCGCCAGCCGGGAAACCGGTGCCTGCGAAATCCGTAATCGACGCGGCGAAAAGTCCTCTCAGGCCTTTCCTCACGCTGACATGCGTTCGAGTTGAACCAGCATCCGTACTGCGGGCCCCGTGCCCGCAACACCAATACGGGCACACGAGGCCCGCAAGGAGACACATCATGGCCGAGGCCAAGAACAGCAACAACAAGATTTCCGCAGACGCACGCAACAGCTTCGGCAAGGGCGCGGCCCGCAAGCTGCGCGTGCTGGGCAAGATCCCCGCCGTCATCTACGGCCACGGCACCGAGCCCGTGCACGTGGCCCTGCCGGCTCACGAGATCGGCCTGCTGCTGCGTCGCGCGAACGCCGTGCTCGAGCTCGACGTCGAAGGAACCACCCACCTGACCCTGGTCAAGGACGTGCAGAAGGACCCGGTTCGCCAGATCATCGAGCACCTCGACCTCATCGTCATCCGCAAGGGTGAGAAGGTCCAGGTTGAGGTCGCCGTGCACGTCATCGGTGAGACCGCCCCCGGCACCACCGCCGACCTCGACGCCAAGACCCTGCTGCTCGAGGTCGAAGCCACCAACATCCCGCAGAGCGTGAGCGTCGACGTCGAGGGCCTCGAAGACGGCACCCTCATCCACGCCAGCGAGATCACCCTGCCCGACGGCGCGTCGCTCATCTCCGACCCCGAGATGGTCGTCGTCGGCGTGCACCTGCCGGCCGAGGAAGAAGAGGAAGAGGAGACCGTCGAGGGCGAAGAAGCTCCCGCCGAGGAAGCTGCCGCCGAGTAGTCTTCCCCCTTCAACACCGGACAGAAACTTTTGTAAAGGAACCCCCTGGACGAGAATCTCTGGCTCGTAGTCGGGCTCGGTAACCCCGGGCCCGGCTACGCCGGTAACCGCCACAACGTCGGCCACATGGTCACGGCCGTGCTCGCCGACCGGATGCGCGCGAATTTCAAGAACCACAAGGCGAATTCCGCCGTCGCCGAGGGGCGCAGTTTCCCCGGCGGTCCCAAGCTGATCCTGGCCAAGCCGAACAGCTTCATGAATCTTTCCGGCGGACCCGTCGCGGCCTTGCTCCGGTTCTACTCCCTGGACGTCTCCCGCCTCATCGTCGTGCACGACGAGCTGGACCTGCCCTTCGACACCCTCAAGATCAAGGTGGGCGGCGGCCACGGGGGCCACAACGGGCTGCGCGACATCATCGCGGCCACCGGCAGCAACGAGTTCACCCGCATCCGGATGGGCATCGGCCGGCCGCCCGGCCGGCAGAACGCCGCCGACTTCGTGCTGCACGACTTCTCCAGCACCGAACGCACCACCCTGGGGATCATGCTCGAGGACGCGGCGGATGCGATCGAGATGATCGCCGCGGAGGGTGTCACCGCCGCCCAGCAGAAGTTCCACGCCCCACCCGCGTAGAAAACTACCCGTAGACTTGTGCGGTGATTCTTCAGGGCTTGATTCCGGCGCTTTCGCGTGCCTCCACGTTCGATGCCGCCCTCGCCTTTGCGGCCCGTGACGCCGACTTCTCGCTCACCGAGGGCCTCCGCGCCCCGCTGCTGGCCGCGCTGCTCGAGCAGCGCGACAGGTTGGACAAGGGCCGGGCGCTGTTGATCATCACCGCCACCGGCCGTGAGTCCGAGGCGCTGCGGGAGAACCTGGGCTGCTTCTCCGACGACGCCGAGATCGTCGAGTTCCCCGCCTGGGAGACCCTGCCGCACGAGAGGCTCAGCCCCAGTGCCGAGATCGTGGGCCGCCGCCTCTACGCCCTGAGGCGGATGCGCGACTGGGAGGCTGCGGATGCCGCCACCCGGCGTCCCCTCATCGTGGTGGCCTCGGTGCGCGCCGCCCTGCAGCCTGTGGCCGACAACCTCACCGACTACGACCCGCTCGAGCTCACGGCCGGCGGCCGCGGCCACGACCTCGCCGCCATCGCCGTCGACCTCGTCAACGTGGCGTACGCCCGAGTGGACATGGTCACCCGGCGCGGCGAGTTCGCCGTGCGCGGAGGCATCCTCGACGTGTTCCCGCCGATGGCCGCGCACCCGTACCGCATCGAGTTCTTCGGCGACGAGGTCGAGCAGATCCGCGCCTTCGCGGTCGCCGACCAGCGCTCGATGCCCGAACCCATCGAGTCGGTGACCCTGCCGCCCAGCCGCGAACTGCTGCTCAGCCCCGCCGTGCGCCAGCGCGCCCGGGAGATGCAACACGAGTTCCCCAGCCTGGCGGGTCTGCTCGCCAAGGTGGCCGAGGGCATCCCCGTCGAGGGCATGGAGAGCCTCGCGCCCGCCCTCGTCGACAGGCTGGTGCCCGTCACGCACTACCTGCCCCGCCAGGCCGCCGTCGCCGTGATCTCGCCGGAACGGGTCGCCTCCCGCGCCATCAGCCTCGCCGAGACCAACCGGGAGTTCCTCTCCGCCGCCTGGAACGCCGCCACCGCCGGCGCCGAGGCCCCCATCGACCTCGCCAGCGGTGACTTCCTCACCCTGGGCACCCTGCGCGACGCCGTGCGGTACTCGGCCCCCGGCGCCGGGGCCAGCGAACGGGTCTGGTGGACGTTGAGCTCCTTCCAGGCCGCGCCCACCGACATCCCGGTGCTGCCCGAACACCGCGAGATCGACGAACTGCTCACCATCCGCATCGAGGGCGACGCCGTGCCGAGCTTCGCCGGCAGCGTCGAGGGCGCCGTCGGGCACCTCTCCACGCGCCTCAAGGACGGTTGGACCGTCGCCGTCGTCGCGCAGGGCGCCGGCCTCGTCGACCGCGCCGCCGACGTCCTCTCCGGCGCCGAACTGCCCGCCCGCATCGTGGAGGAGTTCCCGGCGAACCCGGAACCGGGCATCGCCTACCTGATCAAGGCCTCCATCACTCACGGGTTCGAGATCCCGGAGACCAAGCTCACCCTGGTCAGCGAGAGCGAGTTCTACGGCCGCACCGTCGGTTACGACGCCCGCCAGATCAAGAAGCTCGCCAGTCGGCGCAAGAACGTCGTCGATCCGTTGCAGCTCAAGACCGGCGACCACGTCGTGCACCAGACCCACGGCATCGGCAAGTTCCTCGAACTCACCCAGCGTGAGGTCTCCAGCGGCGGCCGGAACCCGGTCAAGACCACCCGCGAATACCTGGTGCTCGAGTACGCGCCGTCCAAGCGCGGTCACGGCGGCGACAAGCTCTACGTGCCCACCGACCAGCTCGACCTGGTCTCCCGCTACGTCGGCGGCGAGGCACCCGCGCTGTCCAAGATGGGCGGCAGCGACTGGTCGGCCGCCAAGACAAAGGCCCGGCGGGCGGTGCGCGACATCGCCGTCGAACTCGTCAAGCTCTACTCGGCACGGATGGCCAGCAAGGGTCACGCATTCGGCCCTGACACGCCCTGGCAGCGTGAGCTCGAGGAGGCGTTCCCGTTCGCGGAGACGCCCGACCAGCTCACCACCATCGAGGAGGTCAAGGCCGACATGGAGCGGCCCATCCCGATGGACCGGTTGCTGTCCGGTGACGTGGGCTTCGGCAAGACCGAGGTCGCCGTCCGCGCAGCGTTCAAGGCCATCCAGGACGGCAAGCAGGTGGCCATGCTCGTGCCGACCACCCTGCTCGTGCGCCAGCACATGGAGACCTTCCAGGAGCGCTTCGCCGGGTTCCCCATCCACCTGCGGGCGCTCAGCCGGTTCCAGACCGACAAGGAATCCCGCGAGACCGTGGCCGGCATGCTCGACGGCACCGTCGACATGGTCATCGGCACCCACCGGCTGTTGTCGGAGAACACGATCTTCAAGGACCTCGGCCTGGTCATCATCGACGAGGAACAGCGTTTCGGTGTCGAGCACAAGGACGCTCTCAAGAAGCTCAAGACCAACGTCGACATCCTCGCCATGAGCGCCACGCCCATCCCGCGCACCCTGGAGATGGCCGTCACAGGCATCCGGGAGATGTCCACCCTGGCCACCCCGCCGGAGGACCGGCACCCGATCCTCACCTTCGTCGGGCCGTACTCCGACCGCCAGGTGGCCGCCGCCATCCGCCGCGAACTGCTTCGCGAGGGCCAGATCTTCTTCGTGCATAACCGCGTCTCCAGCATCAACCGGGTGGCCGCGCAGCTGGCCGAACTGGTGCCGGAAGCCCGCGTCGCCGTGGCGCACGGGCAGCTGCCGGAGGCGCAGCTGGAACAGGTGGTGGTGGACTTCTGGGAGAACAAGTTCGACATCCTGGTCTCCACGACCATCATCGAGACCGGCCTGGACATCGCCAACGCGAACACCATCATCATCGACAGGGCCGACAAGTACGGGCTCAGCCAGCTGCACCAGCTGCGCGGCCGGGTCGGCCGTGCCCGGGAGCGTGCATACGCCTATTTCCTCTACGACGAGAACAAGCCGCTCTCCGAGATCGCGCACGACAGGCTGGCCACCATCGCGGCCAACAACGAACTCGGCGCCGGCATGCAGGTGGCGCTGAAGGACCTCGAGATCCGCGGTGCGGGCAACCTGCTCGGCGGCGAGCAGGCCGGTCACATCGCCGGGGTCGGCTTCGACCTCTACCTGCGCATGATCGGCGAGGCCGTGTCGACCTTCCGCGGTGACGTGGCCGAGGGCCAGACGGAGCTGCGGCTGGAGCTGCCCGTGGACGCGCACATCCCCGAGGAGTACGTGGACAGCGAGCGGCTGCGCCTGGAGGCGTATCAGAAGCTCTCCGGCGCCAGCGGGCTCGCGGCCGCCGACGACCAGATCGGGCTCGTGCTCGAGGAGCTAACCGACCGCTACGGCGAACCGCCCGAAGCCGTCACCAACCTCATCGCCGTGTCCAGGCTGCGCAGGCACGCGCAACAGGCCGGCCTCGGTGAGGTCGTCGCGATGGGCTCCAACCTGCGGGTGGCGCCGGTCGACCTGGCCGACTCCATGCAGGTTCGGGTGCAGCGGATGTACCCGGGTGCCAAGTATTCGGCCGCGGCCGGGTCGATGATCGTGCCGCTGCCGCGCCTGAACGGCGAGCCGCTGGCCGACGCCGCCCTTATAGCGTGGACGGGCTCGCTGCTGGACGCGGTGTTTCCGCGGCCCGTCGATACTGCCGTGCCCGCGCACTGACCACGACGGCCGAGACCAGGATCGCGAAGCCCGAGCCCAGCAGCACGGCGAGGGTGGCCTCGTCGACCACCTCGACGCTGCCGGCGAAGGCGAGCGCGCCCATCAGCAGTGACACTGTGAAGCCGATGCCGCCCAGGCAGGCGACCATCACGATGTCGATGAATTTGAGCCCGGACCTGGACCCGTTGGGGCGCCGGGAGATCAGGCTACCCAGGCTCCCGGCCAGGGTGATGCCGATCAGCTTGCCCACCGGCAAGGCCACCAGGATGCCCCAAAACGCCGGGCTGAGCTCGGCCAGGCTCACCTGCGGGATGGCCACGAGGGCCGCCGAGAACGCGAACAGCGGCAGGATCACCGCGTTGGAGTACGGCTCGAGCACGTGGTGGGTGCGGCCACCGGGCACCCGGGCCATCACCAGGCCGAGGATCACGCCGGCGATGGTGGCGTGCACGCCGGAGAGATAGGTGAAGTACCAGGTGGCCACGCCGAGGACGATCAGCAGGACGATGATCGGCCAGACCGGCTTCCGGCCCAGCACCCACGGCGAACGCGGCTTGAGCAGCCGGCTGGTGACCCCGAAGAGGGTGGCCGTGATCGCCGCGAAGCCGATGTACTGCAGCTCGGGGTCCTGGGTGAAGAAAAACGCGATGATCAGGATCGCCACGAGGTCGTCGAGCACCGCCAGGGCCAGCAGGAACACCCGCACCCGGGTGGGGATCCCGCGGCCGAACACCGCCAGCACCCCCAGCGCGAACGCGATGTCGGTGGCCGTGGGCACCGGCCAGCCCGCGGCCAGCCCCGAGCCCTGGGTGAGCAGCAGGTAGATGCCGGCGGGAACCGCGACCCCGCCGAGCGCGGCGAGGGCGGGCAGCGCCGCCTTGCCGAAGCTGTTCAGGTCGCCGATCACCAGTTCGCGTTTGAGCTCGATGGCGATGAGGAAGAAGAAGATCGACAGCAGTCCGTCGCTGATCCAGTGCTTGGCCGACAGGTCCAGCCCGAACAGGCCGGTGTGCAGATGTTCGTTGGCCGCCTCGATCAGCGCCGGACCGAAGGCGAGATTGGCCATGATCAGGCCGAGCACACCGGCGAGAAGCAGGAACCCGGCGGCGTAGCGTTCGGAACGGATGAAAGTCATGGAGATCCTGTCCACCCACGGTAAAAGCGGGTCGGTCGTACGTCGTGAGCGAAACATTTCGCCCGCCGACCAGACTTCCCGGCACACCAGCGTTCAGTTTAGTCCCGCCGCCTACGATGGAGTGTGACCGAATACGCCCAGCCCACGCCATCCGCTTTCGACGAGCTCGTCGCCACGGTCGCCCGCCTGCGTGCGCAGGGCGGTTGCCCGTGGGACGCCGAGCAGACCCACGCGTCGCTCGTGCAGTACCTCACCGAGGAGACTCACGAGCTGATCGAGGCGATCGAGAGCGGCAGCCGCGACGACCTGCTGGAGGAGCTCGGTGACGTGCTCTACCAGGTGGTCTTCCACGCGAGCATCGCCGCCGAGACACCGGGGGAGGACTTCGACATCCAGGAGGTGGCCGCCCGGATGACTCGCAAGATGGTCGGCCGGCACCCGCACGTCTTCGCCGAGAGCGGCGCTCAGAAGACCACCGACGAGGTCATCGCCGGCTGGGATGACGTGAAGGCCGCCGAGAAGCCGCACCGCACCAGCGTGCTCGACGGCATACCGCAGGGCATGCCGGCGCTGGCGCTGGCCGACAAGGTGCTCGGCCGGGCCCAGAAGATCGGCCTGCTCGAGACGGATGCGCCCGCCCTGCTGCCCATCGACAGCGAGGCCGAGCTGGGCCCGATCCTGCTCGCCATCGTGTCCGCGGCCAAGGCCCAGGGGCTGGACTCCGAGCGGGCGCTGCGCACCGCGCTCCGCGACCTGCAGGACGAGATCCGCGCGGCCGAGCAGGAGAGCGGCGACGGGTCCTTCGGCGTGGCCGACGGCGACCCGGCCGACGCCGGCGTTATCGCGTTCCCCACCGCATAGCGCCAGGCGGTGCGGCCCGCTAACGTCGCAGCATGACCGAAACGACCTTCAACGCGCTCCTCACCCAGCAAATCGGCAACGAGTTCGCCGCGTCCCAGCAATACATCGCCATCGCCACCTGGTTCGACAGCCAGGATTTGCCCCAGCTGGCCGCACACTTCTACCGGCAGTCCGTAGAAGAGCGCAACCACGCGATGATGCTCGTGCAGTACCGGCTCGACCGGGGCCTGGAGGTCGTGATCCCCGGGATCCCCGCCGTGATCAACGGTTTCGCTGACATCGTCGAACCGATCGCGCTGGCCCTCGCGCAGGAACAGCAGGTCACCGCTCAGATCGAGGCGCTCTTCAAAGCCGCCCGCACCGACGGCGACGCCCTCGGCGAGCAGGCCATGCTCTGGTTCCTCAAGGAACAGGTCGAGGAGGTCGCCTCCATGTCGACCCTGTTGACCATCGCCAAGCGCGCCAAGGACAACCTGTTCGACATCGAGAACTTCATCGCCCGCGAGCAGGTCGGTGACGCCGGCGGCGACGCCGACGCGCCCGGAGCCGCCGGCGGCGCGATCTAACGCCGCGGCGGGGTCGGGCCGGGCGACCTGACAGAATTGGGGCATGGCAACAGCAGTGACCCCTCCCCGCGGCATGCGCGACTTCCTCCCGGCCGACAAGGCCACCCGCGAAAGGGCTCTGGGCATCATCCGCTCCAGCTTTGCCGCGCACGGTTTCGACGAGATCGAAACGCCCGTGATGGAAGACACCATCAGGCTGCACTCCGGCCTCGGCGGCGACAACGAGAAGCTCGGCTTCGCCGTGCTCAAGCGCGGAATCGGCCCGGCCGACCTCGTGACGGCCGCCGAGGCCGACGACCTGCTCTCCCTGGCCGACCTGGGGCTGCGCTTCGACCTCACGGTGCCGCTGGCCCGGTTCTACGCCAGCCACCGCGCCGAGCTGCCCACGGTGTTCCGCTCCATCCAGATCGCCCCGGTCTGGCGCGCCGAACGCCCGCAGAAGGGCCGCTACCGCCAGTTCGTGCAGTGCGACATCGACATCATCGGCGAGGCCGGCCCGCTTGCCGAGATCGAACTGATCACCGCCACCGTCGCAGCCCTGGACAACCTGGGCCTGACCGGCTGCTCGATCCGCATCAACGATCGCCGCATCCTCACCGCCATGCTCAGCACCTGGGGCGTGGCCGGCAACCTCACCGAACGCGCCCTGATCACCCTCGACAAGCTCGACAAGATCGGTGTGGACGGCGTCGTCACCGAGCTCGGCGGCCTCGGAATCGACACCACCGGCCTGGCCGACACCCTCGCCGGGTTCAGCGACGCCGGCTGGCCCGACCCGCAGGATGCGCCGGCCTGGCTGGACGCCGCCGCGTACGCCGACCTGTCCGCGCTGCGGGCCGCGCTGCCCGGAGTCGCGCTCGAGTTCGACCCCACCCTGGTGCGCGGGATGGGCTACTACACCGGAACCATCTTCGAGATCAAGCACCCCGACCTGGGCTACTCGCTGGGCGGCGGCGGCCGTTACGACGGCATGATCGGCCGGTTCCTCGGCACCGACGTGCCCGCCTGCGGCTTCTCGATCGGGTTCGAACGCATCGTCGACCTGCTCGCCGGCTCCGACGACGACACCGAGTCCGCCGTCCTGCTCGTTCACGAGAAGGATGCCGACCCGGCCGCCCTCGTCGCGCTCAAGACCGCCCTCGTGGCAGAGGGCCTCCGGGTGCGGCTGGACAAGCGCACCAAGAACCTCAAGGCTCTGCTCGAACGGGCCGGTGCCGCGGGTTACGGCCGGTTCGCGTTCGTGACCGATGACTCCGTCGAGCCCGACGACCTGGTCTTCAAGCCGCTGGCCGGCTGAACCGAGCACCGGCTGAACGGTTGATGTTCCGGCGGTGAACGGGACTTCAGTCCTGAGCGGGCCGGCGAACCGGTCACTAGACTGTTCTACGGACTGGAACACAGCGGCGTCTTCCTCAAAATCCACACGGACTTAGAATCCAAAAATCGATACACAGACAGACACAGGAGATAGTTGTGGCTCTTATTGACGCAGTTGTTGCACGCGAAATCCTCGACTCTCGGGGCAACCCGACCGTCGAGGTCGAGGTTTTGCTCGAGGACGGCACGCTGAGCCGTGCCGCCGTACCCTCAGGCGCCTCGACCGGCGCCTTCGAGGCCTACGAGCTGCACGACGGTGACAAGAAGCGTTACCTGGGCAAGGGCGTGCTCAAGGCCGTCGGCTCCGTCACCGACGAGCTCGGCCCGGCCGTCGAGGACCTCGACGCCGCCGACCAGCGCATCATCGACATGGTCCTCAACGAGACCGACGGCACCGTCAACAAGGAGCGCGTCGGCGCCAACGCCATCCTCGGCGTGAGCCTGGCCGTCGCCAAGGCCGCCGCCAGCTCGGCCGACCTGCCCCTCTTCCGCTACCTCGGCGGCCCGAACGCGCACACCCTGCCCGTTCCCATGATGAACATCATCAACGGTGGCTCGCACGCCGACAACGACGTCGACATCCAGGAATTCATGGTTGTCCCGCTCGGCGCCCCCACCTTCAGCGAGGGCCTGCGCTGGGGCGTTGAGGTCTACCACGCCCTCAAGGGCCTGCTGAAGAGCAAGGGCCTGGCGACCGGCCTCGGCGACGAGGGTGGCTTCGCCCCCAACCTGCCCAGCAACCGTGCGGCGCTCGACCTCATCGTCGAAGCCATCACGCTGGCCGGCTACACGCCCGGCACCGACATCGGCCTGGCGCTCGACTGCGCAGCCACCGAGTTCTTCAAGGACGGCGTCTACCACTTCGAGGGCAAGGAATTGACCTCCACCGAGATCGTCGCTTACTACGCCGAACTCCTCGAGGCGTACCCGCTCGTCTCCATCGAAGACCCGCTCGAGGAAGAGGACTGGGAAGGCTACGTCCACCTCACCGCTCAGCTCGGCGACAAGGTTCAGATCGTCGGAGACGACCTGTTCGTCACCAACCCGATCCGCCTGGCCAAGGGCCTCGAGATCAAGGCAGCGAACTCCATCCTCATCAAGGTCAACCAGATCGGCACCCTGACCGAGACGATGGACGCCGTCGCCCTCGCCCAGCGCGCCGGCTACACGACCGTCATCTCGCACCGCTCCGGTGAGACCGAAGACACCTTCATCGCCGACCTCGCGGTCGCCACGGATGCCGGCCAGATCAAGACCGGCGCCCCGGCCCGCAGCGAGCGCGTTGCCAAGTACAACCAGCTCCTGCGCATCGAAGAAGAACTCGGCGAGGCCGCGGTCTACGCCGGCCGTTCCGCGTTCCCGCGTTTCAAGGGCTAATCCCCTCTGAACCACCCGGGCTCCCCGCTCATCGGACATCGTCCGGGGCGGGGAGCTTTTTTTTGGGGCGTGCGCCACCGCCAGGCTGCGGGTTTGCACAGGATCCGGGTTCGCGGGCCGTGGCGAACGGTGCGGGCCGAAAGATCTGGCACTCTAGAACCGGGGCATTTCTGTGTGCCCCGGCGAGCATCACCCACCGAGCACCCGACGGGAGTCACCGTGACCTTCACCGGTTCTGGCATGACCCCACCGCGCCTGCCCAAACCGCGCCGGGCGAAGCCGCACAGTACCGAGTCCCGCGGTACCGAGTCCCGCGGTACCGAGTCCCGCGGTACCGAGTCCCGCGGAACCGAGTCCCGCGGAACCGAGTCCCGCGGAACCGAGCCCCGCCGGACCGAGCCCCGCCGAACAGAGCAGAGGGCGGTCAAACTCGCCACCGACGAGACCGCGGTGCGCAGCTGGCTCCGTGGCCTGCGATTGAGCGGATTCTCCTTCGTGATGATGGGTCTTCTGGTGCTCGCTGTCGTCGTGCTCGCGCCCAGTGTGCGCACCTACGCCGAACAGCGCAAACAAATCGACCAGCTCAGCGACACCGTCGCAGCGCAACAGGACTCGGTCGACGACCTCAAGGCGGAGCGGGAACGGTGGAACGACCGCACCTTCGTGACCACCCAGGCGCGGGACCGGCTCTCCTACGTGCTGCCCGGTGACATCAGTTTTCTCGTGATCAACGACAGCGGAGCCAGCGTCGAGGACGCCGCCGACACCGCACCCATCAGTACCGCCATCCAGGACACCGAAGTCGACTGGGTCGACTCCGTCTTCCGATCGGTGATGACATCCGCACTGGCCCCCCAGGAGGCAGCACAATGACCCGACCGCCCTTCGACCCCGCCTCCGAGGCCGACATCGCCACGGTCTCCGCGCAGCTCGGCCGCCCCGCCCGCAACGTGATCGGCATCGCCGCCCGCTGCACCTGCGGCGCGCCCACCGTCGTGGCCACGGCGCCGCGGCTGGAGGACGGCACCCCGTTCCCCACCCTGTACTACCTATCGCACCCCGCCGCCACGGCCGCGCTGTCGTTCCTGGAAGCCACCCAGGTGATGAACGAGTACAACCAGATGCTCGCCGACGACGAGGACCTGCGCGCCCACTACCGCGCCGCGCACGAAAGCTTCCTGGCCGATCGCGAGATGATCGGCGTGGTCCCCGAGCTCGCCGGCGTCTCCTCCGGCGGGATGCCGGTGCGGGTCAAGTGCCTGCACGCCCTGGCCGCGCACGCCCTGGCGGCCGGTCCCGGCGTCAACCCGATCGGCGACCTGGCCCTGCTGCGGGCCGCCTGGTCGCCCCAGGTGTGCGAGTGCCTGGACTACGCTCCGCCGGCGGTCCCGCCGGCCGACGCGTGACCGGCGCCGCGCGCCGCATCCTCACCGGCGTCGCGATCACCCTCGCGGCAGCCGTCGCGGTCGTGGGCGTCGTCGGCGACACCTCCGTCGCCCGCGCCGACCAGGTACGCGACCTCGAATACTGGCTGAATGACTACGGCTTCAGCCAAGCCTGGACCACCACCAAGGGAGCCGGCGTCACCGTCGCCGTCATCGACACCGGTGTCGACGGCAGCATCACCGAGCTCAACGGCGCCGTCGTCGGCGGCACCGACGTCTCCGGTGTCGGCTCGTCGAACGGCCAGACCCCGGTCGGCGCCGAGAACGAACACGGCACCCTGGTGGCATCCCTCCTCGCCGGCCGTGGCACGCCAACGGGCGGCGGCCTGATCGGCGTGGCGCCAGAGGCGTCCATCCTCGCCGTCTCGGTGGCGTTCGGCACCAGTGACGCCGTGCTCAGCAATGACGACCAGATCGCCGCGGGCATCCGGTGGGCCGTCGACAACGGCGCCGACGTGATCAACATGTCACTCACCCGCAACACCCTGGACTGGCCGACCAGTTGGGATGACGCGTTCATGTACGCGTTCGAAAACGACGTCGTGGTTGTCGCTGCGGCCGGCAACAGGGGCAGCGGAACGACCGAGGTCGGCGCCCCCGCCACCATTCCCGGCGTACTCACCGTCGCCGGTGTCGACCAGTCCAAGGAGGCCAGCTTCGACGCCTCCTCGCAGGGCATCACCATCGCCGTCGCCGCGCCCAGCGAGAAGCTCGTCGGTGTCGCGCCCGGCGGCGGCTACATGGAATGGAACGGCACCAGCGCGGCCGCGCCGATAGTCTCCGGGCTGGTGGCCCTGGTGCGCTCGGCCTACCCGAAGCTGGATGCCACCGAGGTGATGAACCGGATCATCGAGACCGCGAACCCGAACGGGCACACGGTGCCGAGCCCGATCTACGGCAACGGCCTGATCGACGCCGCCGCCGCGGTCTCCGCGTACGTGCCGAAGTCCACCTCCGCCACGCCCGCCGAGCTCCTGCAGGAGTGGATCACCCTGCACCGCCGTGCCGACGCCGCGCCGATGACGCCCACCACACCGGGAACTCCGGTGCCCGTTGTCCCGGATGCCGACCCGCCCCTGCCGGAGCAGAACAGCGCCGCCGGCTGGCTGCCCAGCCCACTCACCCTCACCTATGTCAGCGTGCCGCTCGCCGTCCTGGTGGGTTTTGCTATCCTAGTAACGCTGTTCGGCATTGGGGCCACGCGGCATTTCAAGCGAATTCGTTCTCATCTCTAAACTTTCGCGTATCCAATCCCTGTAGGAGGCCTTCTAATCGTGCCCAAAATTCTCATCGTCGGTGGCGGCTACGCGGGTTTTTATACCGCCTGGAAGCTTGAGAAGTGGTTGCGTCCCGGCGAGGCCGAGGTCACCATGGTCGATCCGCTGCCGTACATGACCTACCAGCCGTTCCTCCCCGAGGTGGCCGCCGGATCCATCGATCCGCGTCACTCGGTCGTGGCCCACCGTCGCCACCTCAAGAAGACCAATGTGCTCACCGCCAAGGTCACCAACGTGAACCACGCGGAAAAGAAGGCCACCATCACGCCGCCGGTCGGCGAACCGTGGGTCTTCGACTACGACATCATCGTGGTCACCGCCGGCGCCGTGTCGCGCACCTTCCCGATCCCCGGGGTCGCGGACCAGGCCATCGGCCTGAAGACCATCGAGGAAGCCGTCGCGATCCGCGACACCGTCCTCACCAACTTCGACAAGGCAGCCCAGCTGCCCGCCGGCCCCGAGCGCGACCGCCTGCTGACCTTCGTGGTCATCGGTGGCGGCTTCGCCGGCATCGAGGTGTTCGCCGAGCTGCGCTCCTTCGCCAGCTCGCTGCTCACCAAGTACCCGCAGATCGCCTTCGAGGACACGCACTTCCACCTCATCGAGGCAATGGGTCGCATCATGCCGGAGGTGAGCGAAACCACCGCGCTGTGGGTCATCAAGAACCTCGCCGAGCGTGGTGCAGAGGTGCACCTGAACACCCAGCTCACCTCCGCCGTCGACGGCAAGATCGAGCTCTCCACCGGGGAGTCCTTCGAGACCGACCTGATCGTCTGGACCGCC
The DNA here is from genome assembly GCF_004403385.1 of Cryobacterium sp. TMT4-31. NCBI lineage: Bacteria > Bacillati > Actinomycetota > Actinomycetes > Micrococcales > Microbacteriaceae > Cryobacterium > Cryobacterium sp. TMT4-31. Next base: position 53,740 of record NZ_SOGI01000066.1, on the reverse strand, counting down.
GGCGTCATGGCGAACCCCGGCATCGTGCGCAACACCGACCTCCCGGTCGAAGAGCGCGGCCGACTGCGTGTGCGCGCCGACCTGCGTGTCGGCACCGAGGACGAGATCGTCGTCGACGCCTGGGCCGCCGGTGACATCACCGCGGTTCCCGACCTCTCCGGCGGCGGCGTCGGCGGCTTCTGCGTGCCGAACGCCCAGCACGCCGTGCGCCAGGGCAAGCTCATGGCCAAGAACATCGTCGCGGTCCTCCGCGGTGAGGGCCCCGCGGACTACAACCACAAGAACCTCGGAGCCGTCGCCGGTCTCGGTGTGGGCGTCGGAGCATTCCAGTCCGGCAAATTCGCCCTCAAGGGTTTCCCGGCCTGGATCGCCCACCGCGGCTACCACGGCCTGGCCATGCCGAGCTGGGAGCGCAAGATCCGCGTCGTCGGAGGTTGGGTCCTGAACGTCTTCCTGGGCCGCGACATCGTGTCGCTCGAGGCCGTGCAGACGCCTCGCGCCGTGTTCCAGGAGTTCGCGTCCCGTCCGAAGCCGCCGGCAGCCGCACCCGCGGTCGTCGCCCCGGCCGCGGTCAAGGCCCCGCGTGCACCGCGCAAGGCCCCGGTCAAGAAGCCCGTCGTCGAGGTCGCCGCTGCCGAGTCCGGCACGGAGACCATCGCAGCACCGTAGAGTCACCGGTGGATGCCGCACTCCGGTGCGGCATCCACTCGTGATGCCCGGCTAGTCCGGGCGTGCCCCCGTAGCCCAACCGGCAGAGGCAGGCGACTTAAAATCGTCACAGTCTGGGTTCGAATCCCAGCGGGGGCACCAGGAATCACCCGGCGCGGCGCGCCTCAGCGTCGGCCCGGCAGTACGAAGCGCTGCCACGCCCAGGCGGCCACGCTGACCACGGCGAAGCCTGTCGCCACCACCCAGAGCAGCATCGCGGTGCCGGTGCCCGTCCAACGCGGAAGCATGGGCGAGAGCAGCGTGAACAGGGTGAGGAAGGCCGGCACCGTCAGGGCGGCCCAGATCGGCGGCGACCAGGCCAGGATGCTGCGTCCACTCGTATTCCCGATCGGAATGAGCACGAGCACGGCCGAGCCGATCGAGGCCAGCACGACGGTGTTCGCGACCTCAGCGGCCAGGGTGCTGAGGAAACCGTCGGCCGCCGGTAGGGTGCCGACGACCAGCAGCGACGCCAGTCCCAGGGCGAACAGGCTGCCGGCCCGGATGGCGGCCAACTGGCCCCGTTGGGCCAGGCCGGGCCCCGCGCCCACGACGACGCTGCCCAGCAGGCCGAAGAGCAGGGCGGGCTGGAGCTCGAACAGTCTGGAGGCGAGCGCGGTGACGGCGACGACCGCGAGGTACCGCGGCAGGATCGTCGTGGTCACCTCGATGTGCAGCGCCCTGGACCCCCACCACTGCGGCACCAGGGCGGCCACGGCGTTCACCACCACGAGGGCGAGAACCACGGCCAGCAGCAGCCGGAGATAGGCCGGCGTCGCGGACACCGGGCCAGACAACAGGACGAACACGGCGGCGGCGACGACGGTGCCGCCGTAGGCCACCCAGCGGTTGACCTGCAGGGTGGGGGCGACCTCGAATTCCTCACCGGCGCGGTTGCGGCCGGCGAGCTGGTGGCCGCGAAGGAGCGGCCGGCCGTCTCGCGCCCGGGTGATGGTGCCGGCCAGCAGCCGGGCCGGAATCACGAGCAGCAGCAGGGCTCCCAGCGTGAGCATCGCCGCCTGCAGCCAAGGGAATTGCGCCACGGTCCAGGGCGGGATCACCGCGGTGCTGAACTGGGTGGGGTCGTTCCAGCCGCCTCCTGGCACGGTCAGCTCGGGCGGTGCGGCGGCGTCGCCGTCGTTGGGGGCGGCGGGCAGCGGGCTGGGCGAACCGCTGCCCGGTGTGGCCGTGGGGGTCGCCAGTGCGGTCGCCGTCGGGGCAGGCACGACGGGCGGGGCGGCGGTCGGTGTCGGTGCCGGTGCGGGCGCCGCGGTCGCGGCACCGAAGGTCACCCGGATCGCCGAGCTGCCGGGGCTCACATTGCCGGCGGCATCCTGCTGCACGGCGCGCAGGTCGTACGAGCCGTTCGCAATGCCGGACCCTGTGCACGACCAGGTGCCACCGGACACGACGGCGCTGCAGACCGAGTAGGCGCCGGCGAAGACCGTGACGGTGGCCCCGTTCTCGCCCCGCCCGGAGAACGGCCCGGCGGCGGAGGTCAGCGTGGCGTCGGCGGCGGGACTCGTCACGACGGGCGCGGCCGGGGCGTCGACGTCGAAGGTCAGGCTGATCGGATCGCTTGCCGGCGACGACTCCGGGGCGCTGAACGAGGTCTGCTGTGAGGCGGTGATTTGCTGCGCCCCGCTCGACACTGCGCCCTCCAGCAGGCAGGCCCACACCCCGGAGGTGTCGACGGTGAACGAACAGCTCGCTCCCGCGGCGAGAGTGGCGGTGACGGTGGCGCCGGGATAGCCGGTGCCGCGCACCATCCCGCTCGAAGAGGAATGGCCGGTCGAGCCGCCCGTGATCGTCGGGGCCTGCAGCACCCGCACGGTGTGGACCGCCGCGAGGGCGGAGTCCCCGGGCACCTCCGCCCGCAGGTCGACGGCGGGTCCGCTGGGCAGGACCACTCCGGGGCACTGCCAGGTGGACGACCCGTCGGCGGCGACGGTGCACAGCGGAGCACCGCCGGTGGGGGAGAGCAGCTGAATGTCGTGTGTGGGGTCACGGGTGCCGGAGACGGTGACGCTCCCGGCCACGAAGGCGTTGGCGCCGGGGCTGTCGATGGTGGGCGCGGCGGGGGCGGGCGGAGCCGGCGACTCGGACGGCGTCTCCGCTGGTGACTCTGACGGCGAGTCTGGCTCCGACGGCGCCAGCGAGGCGTCGGGAGTCGTGGTTTCGGCGGGTGCCGGTTCGGTCGCGGTGGCAGGCGCCGTCTCGGTCGTGACGGCCATGGCCGGTTGGACCGCACCGGCGAGCGGGCCGATCAGCACGGTGCCGACCAGAGCCGCGAGCAGGATCCCGAACGAGGCCACCCGCGTGCGTGTGGGTCGCCGAAGACCCCGACCGGTTCGTGTGTTCGACCCGTGCGCGCTGAAACGGCGTGACCTCTGCAATGGACTCCCTCAGACCATTCCATGGGCCATGGCCAGGAATGTCAATGTGGCGCGCCCGACCGAGGAGATCCTGCGCCATAATGTGCACTGGGTCAACTGCCCCACTATTCGACGTTAACGACGCAGGACAAGGTGACCAGGTGACACGCATTCCCGCCGCGGACCGGCGCAGCGCCCTGGTGCGTGCCGCGTTACGGGTCGTCGCCGACCGGGGCGTGGCCCAGGCCACCACTCGGGCTATCGTGGCCGAGGCCGGGATGTCGCTGGCAAGCTTCCACTACGCCTTCCAGAGCCGCGACGAGCTGATGGTCGAACTCATCAGGCACGTCGTGGCTGAGGAAGCCACCGCCGTGCTACCTGAGCCGTCCAGCACGGAATCGCAGGGACAGGACGACATCCAGTCGCTGCGGCAGATCCTGCGCGACGGACTGCAACGCTACGCCGATCACATGAGCCGCGACCCCCTGAGAGAGAAGGCCATGCTCGAACTCACCCAGTACGCCCTCAGGTCCCCGGGGTTGCACCACCTCGCCGTGGCCCAGTACGAGCGCTACCACGCCCTCGCGGCCGAGGCGCTGGACACCGCGGCCCGGCGAAGCGGCTCGGTCTGGCAGCATCCCGTCGGCGAGGTGGCCCGCCTTCTCGTCTCCCTCACCGACGGCCTCACCATCGCCTGGCTGGTGGATCGGGATGACACCGCCACCGCCACCCTGCTCGATTTCGCCGCGGACTCCGTCGCCGCGCTGGGCCGGCCCGCATGAGCCTCGACCTCTCACCGCGGCCGACCGGTCCGGCTGCCACGCCCTGGCTCGACCCGCAGCAGTACTGGCCGGACCTGACCGAGGCCACCCGGGGCCTGGACACCCCCGTGGGGGCGCTGCACCTCGGGGCCCTGCGGCACAACACCCACGACATGCTCGGCCGCGCCCAGGGCACCCCGATCCGGGTGGCCAGCAAGTCACTGCGGGTACGCGGCGTGCTCGACGCCGTGCTCGCCCTGCCCGGCTACCGCGGCATTCTCGCCTTCACCCTGGCCGAGGCCCTCTGGCTCGCCCAGACCCACGACGATATCGTGGTCGGCTACCCCAGCGTCGACAGGGCGGCGCTTCACACGCTGGCCCGCTCGGCCGACCTGGCCGCCCGAGTGACCCTGATGGTGGACTCGATCGACCACCTCGACATCGTCGACGCCGTGCTCGCGCCGTCGCAGCGTGAACGCATCCGGGTCTGCCTCGAACTGGACGCGTCCTGGAACGCGCCGGTGCTCGGCCACCTGGGGGTGTGGCGCTCGCCCGTGCACACGCCGGAGCACGCCAGGGCCCTGGCCCTGGCCATCGTCTCCAGGCCCGGCTTCGAGCTGGTCGGGCTGATGGCGTATGAGGCGCAGATCGCCGGTCTCGGCGACAGACCCCCTGGCCACCCCGTGCAGGGCGGGCTGAACCGGTGGGTGCGCAATCGGTCGATCGTCGACATCACGGCCCGGCGCGCCGCGGCGGTCGCCGCGGTGCGGCAGGTCGCCGACCTGGAATTCGTCAACGGCGGCGGCACCGGCTCGCTGGAGAGCACCCACGCCGACACTTCGGTGACCGATATCGCGGCCGGGAGCGGTTTTTTCGGCGGCCACCTGTTCGACAGCTACTCGGGCTTCCGGCCGGCACCGGCCGCCGCATTCGCCCTGTCGGTTGTGCGGAAGCCCACCGCGCAGACGGCGGCCTTGCTCGGCGGCGGCTGGATCGCCTCCGGTCCGCCGGGGGCGGATCGCTCACCGCGCCTGGTCTGGCCGGAGGGTCTGAGCCTGGTGCCGCGCGAGATGGCGGGGGAGGTGCAGTCACCGGTCACCGGGTCTGCCGCCGCCGCACTGCGGGTCGGCGAGCGTGTCTGGATGCGGCACACCAAGTCCGGCGAACTCAGCGAACATCTCAACGAATTCGCGCTGGTCGAGGACGGTATCGTGGTCGACATGCTGCCGACCTACCGAGGCGAAGGCAAGGCCTTCCTGTGACGGCCAGCGGCGCCCGCTGGCAGAACTGGGCACGCAGCGAGTCCGTCGTGCCGGTCAGGGTGGAGCGGCCGACCAGCGCGGCCGCCACGCAACGCGCCGTGCTCGCCGCTGTGAAATCGGGCGTCAGGATCAAGGCCGTCGGTTCCGGACACAGTTTCTCGGGCATCGCGGTTTCGCCCGGCGTGCAACTGGACCTGGCCTGGGGCGGGTTGATCGACGTCGACGAGGCCACGGCCAGGGTGACCATCGCCGCCGGCACCCGCCTGCACCAGCTGCCCGCGCTGCTGGCCCCCTACGGGCTCGCTCTGGAGAATATGGGCGACATCGACAGGCAGACCATCGCCGGAGCCACCTCGACCGGCACGCACGGCACCGGCGGCGCCTTTGCCGGCCTCGCCGCCCAGATCGTCGCCGTGACGCTGGTCACCGGCGACGGTTCGGTGCTGCGCGTCACCGAGACCGAGAATCCCGAGCTGCTACCCGCGGTGCGACTGGGGCTCGGCGCCCTGGGTATCCTCGTGGACCTCACCATCCAGTGCGTGCCGGCTTTTCTCCTGCACGCCGTCGACGCACCGGAGCCGTTCGAGGTCGTTCTGGACGGCTACCTCGAGCGCAGCACCTCGGCCGACCACTTCGAGTTCTACTGGTTCCCGCACACCGAGACCGCCCTCACCAAGACCAACACCCGGCTGCCGCCGCGCACCGGCCGGGACCCGCTGGGCCGGCTGAACCGCTGGGTCGACGACGAACTGCTCGGCAACGCGGTGTTCCGCGCCACCTGCGCGGCGGGAGTGGTCCTGCCGCCGCTGGTGCCCAGGGTCAACCGCCTCGTGGAACGGCTCACCGGCCGCCGCGACGTCACCGACCACTCGCATCGGGTTTACGTCACGAACCGCACCGTGCGATTCCACGAGATGGAGTACGCGCTGCCGCGCCAGGCGGTGCCGGACGCGCTCCGCGAGGTGCGCGCCCTCATCCAGAAGCGCGGCTGGCGCATCTCCTTCCCCCTCGAAGTACGCTCGAGCGCGGCCGACGATGTCTGGCTCTCCACCGGCTACGGCCGAGACACCGGCTACATCGCCGTGCACAGGTACTTCCGCGAGAACCCGCAGAAGTACTTCGCCGACGTCGAGGCGATTATGCGCGCGCACGACGGTCGCCCACACTGGGGGAAGATGCACAACCTGGACGCGGACACGCTCCGCCAGGTCTACCCGCGCTTCGACGACTTCCTCGCCGTGCGGGACCGGCTCGACCCGGAGCGTCGATTCACCAACCGTTACCTGGAAAGAGTTCTTGGGCCATGAGCAGCAACACCCCGGCGTCCCGCGCCTGGCAGCACCGGGCCGCCGAACTGGGCGATCGGCTCCCCACCGGTTTTCAGATCGGCACGGCCACCTCGGCCTTCCAGATCGAGGGCGGCGCGCGTGACGGCGGCCGCGGCGAATCCCATTGGGATGCCTTCACCCGCGAGCCCGGCCGCATCCTGGACGGCCAGAACGCGTCGGTCGCCGCCGACCACATCGGCAAGCTGACCGAGGACGTCACCCTGCTGCGGGAGTTGGGCGCAGACAGCTATCGGTTCTCCTTCGCCTGGCCGCGCCTGCAACCCGACGGTCGTGGGACGCTGAACCGGTCGGGTCTGGCGTTCTACGACAGGCTGCTCGATCAGCTGCTCGGCAACGGCATCAGCCCGATGGCAACCCTGTCGCACTGGGACACCCCCGCTGCGCTCCGTGGCGGCTGGCTGAACCGTGACACCGCGATGAGATTCGGCGATTACGCCCACGAGATGGGTGCGGTCTTCGGCGACCGCATCGACCGGTGGGTCACCATCGCCGACCCGGCGACGGTGATGTTCAACGGCTACATGATCGGCGTGCACGCCCCGGGCCAGGCCCTCTTGTTCGACGCGTTACCGGCCGGCCACCACCAGCTGCTCGGTCACGGCCTCGCCGTGCAGGGGCTGCGCGCCGCCGACGTGCGCGGCGGGATCGGCCTCGCCAATGTGCACTCGCCGGTGCAGAGCGCCACCGACCGGGAAGCCGACCGTGACGCCGCGGCCCTCTACGACCTGCTGCACAACCGGCTCTTCGCCGATCCGGTGCTGCTCGGCCGCTATCCGGACCCCGTCGGGGTGTTCGAGAACGAGCTGCGCTACCTGCACGAGATCGAACCCGACGACCTGCGCACGATCCACCAGCCGCTGGACTTCTACGGCGTCGAGTACTTCCAGCCCAGCCGGGTTGCGGCCGGAGCGGCCAAACCGGTACGCGCGCCCGAGGACCGTCCCGCAGAGGAACGCCCGATGAGCAGCCGGTTGCCGTTCCACCTGACCTCGTTCCGCGAGCATCCGGTCACCGGGTTCGGCTGGCCGAACGCACCCGAGTACCTGCCGGTGCTGCTGGCCGAATTGCAGGACCGCTACGGCGAGGCCCTGCCGCCGGTCTACCTCACCGCGGGCGGCGCGAGCTATCCCGACACAGCGGATGTCCGTGGCGCGGTGACCGACCTGGCCCGCATCGACTACCTGGCCGAGCACCTCGTCGCGGCCGTGGACGCCGTCGCGCCCGGCGGACCGGCCGAGGGGGTTGACCTTCGCGGCTATCTGGTCTGGTCGCTGCTGGACGGCTTCGAATGGGCGGCCGGCTACACCCAACGCTTCGGCCTGGTCCACGTGGACTTCACCGACCCCGCCCGCAAGCGCACCCCCAAACTCTCCTACCGCTGGCTCCAGGAAGTCCTCAGCGCAAGATAGGTTCGCGAGGTGTGAGATAAGCCCCAAAAACCGGCCCGGATGGGTGCTTTTCTCACACTTAGCGGACCCGGGCGGGATGATTCCTTGGAGTGTGATGGGAAGCACATGGGAGCCCCAGCGGGCTTCGTTATGATGGGGCTCGAACACGTATCGCCCAGGTCAAATCGCAAGGAGACGCTGCCATGGAATGGCTCATCCCGGTCCTCATCGTCGTCGCACTCGTTGCGATCGCGGGTATCTACCTGTGGGCGACCTACAACTCGCTCATCACCCTCAAGGTGCGGGTGGATGAAGCGTGGAGCGATATCACTGTGCAGCTCAAGCGCCGTGCCGACCTCATCCCCAATCTGATCGAAACCGTCAAGGGCTACGCGGCTCACGAGAAGTCGGTTTTCGAGAACGTGACCAAGGCGCGCGCCGAGACTCTCTCCGCGCAGGGCCCGGTGGACGCCGCCGCGGCCGAGAACCACATGCAGACGGCCCTGAAGAGCATCTTCGCCGTCGCCGAGGCGTACCCGCAGCTGCAGGCCAGCCAGAACTACCTGCAGTTGCAGGGCGAGCTGGTCGACACCGAAGACAAGATCCAGGCCTCCCGCCGGTTCTACAACGGTGGCGTGCGCGAGCTGAACACCAAGATCCAGGTCTTCCCGAACCACCTGTTCGCGAAGAACCTCGGCTTCAGCCAGCGCGAGTTCTTCGAGGTCAGCGACGCCGCGGCCATCGCCGAACCGCCTCGCGTGCAGTTCTAGCCGCCACACCTGTAACCGCAGCCCCGAAGAGGACCCATGTACAGCGCGATCGCGCGTAACAAGCGCAACACCGTCGTCATCATTGTGCTGTTCGTGGTGATCATCTCCGGGCTCGGCTGGCTCGCCGGTCTTGCCTACGGCGTACAGGGTCCCGGCGTGCTCATCCTCACCCTGGTGATCGCCGGCGGTTACGCGCTGATCCAGTACTTCGCAGCCGGTCGGCAGTCGATCGCCATGAGCGGGGGCATCCGGGTGAACAGCGTCACCGATCACCCCCGGCTCTGGCGCATCGTGGAGAACCTGTCCATCACCACGGGCACGCCGATGCCCGAGGTGTACATCATCAACGACCCGGCGCCCAACGCCTTCGCCACCGGCCGGGACCCCAAACACGCCATCGTGGCCGCCACCACCGGTCTGCTCGACATCATGGACGACGCCGAACTGGAGGGCGTCATGGCCCACGAGATCGGGCACGTGCGCAACTACGACATCCGCGTCTCGATGATCGTTTTCGGCCTGGTCGTGGCCGTCGGTTTCATCTCCGACATCTTCCTGCGAATGGCGTTCTTCGGCCGCGGCAACAACAACAACGGCAACCCGATCGTGCTGGTGTTCGGCCTGGTCGCCATGATCGTGGCCCCGCTGATCGCCTCGGTCGTGCAACTGGCCGTGTCGCGGCAGCGCGAGTACCTCGCGGATGCCACCGGCGCGCTGACCACCCGTCAGCCGGATGCCTTGGCCAGCGCCCTGGCCAAGCTGGGCGAGTACGGCCGCCCGATGCGCAAGCAGAACACCTCAATGGCGCACCTGTGGATCGCCGACCCGCTCAAACCCGGTGTGATGGACAAGCTCTTCGCCACCCACCCGCCGCTTACCGAGCGCATCGAGCGACTGCACGCGATGGGCAGCACCTTCTAAAGCGCTAGATCTCTGGCGCTAGAACTCCGCGGCGAGAGCGGCCGCGAGGTTGCCGCGGGGGACCACCTCGATGTCGGACAGACCCTGCCAGGCCGCGGTGCTCCGCAGAACCTCGGCCAGGCGTGCGGCGGTGTCGGCGGGCGCGGTGGGCTCGGCCCAGCTGGCCTGCACCCTCAGCACCCCGGCCTGCCTGTCGTTCTTGAGGTCGACACGGCCCACGATGGTGTCGCCGAGCAGCACCGGCAGCACGTAGTAGCCGAACTGCCGTTTCTCCTGGGGGGTGTAGATCTCGATGCGGTAGTGGAAGCCGAACAGTCGTAGCGCCCGCGCCCGTTCCCAGACCACAGGGTCGAACGGGCTGAGTACCGCCGCGGCGTCCAGCCGGCGGGGCAGCCGGGCGTCCCGGTGCAACCAGGCGGCGCCGGCGGCCCCGCCCCGGCCCCAACCGGGAACCTCGACCGGAATCAGCTCACCCGCATCCTCGAGCTCGGCGATGGCGGCGCGGGCGGGCTCGGTGCGCAACCGGAAGTAGTCGGCCAGGTCTTTCACAGTGCCGATGCCGTGGGCCCGGGCCGCCTGCGAGATGAGCGCACGGTGCGCGTCGGCGGCCGGTACCTCGCGGTCGAGCAGCGCGGTCGGGAAGACCTGCTCGGGCAACGCGTAGACCCTCTCGAACCGTTGGCGGCCGCCGCTGACCACGTCGCCCCAGCGGAACAGCGTCTCCAGGCCGATCTTCACATCCGACCAGCCCCACCAGGGGCCGCTGCGTTTGTTGGCGTCGTGCTCGATCGCGCTGGCGCGCATGGGGCCGTTGGCGGCCAGCTCGGCCCGCAGCCAGGCCAGCATGGGGGCGTTCTCCTGCGACCAGTGGGTGTCGTCGGCGGCGGCCTTGTCCCTGTATGCCTGCATCCGCCAGCGGAACAGCGGCCAGTCATCCACCGGGATCAGCGACGCCTCGTGCACCCAGTACTCGGTGAGCCGCGGCTTGGCGCCGGTGCTCAACCTGTCGAGCTGGGCCTTGTCGTAGGGGCCGAGACGGCTGAAGGCCGGCACGTAGTGGCTGCGTTCGAAGACGTTCACCGAGTCGATCTGCAGCAATCCGAGCCGCTCCACGAGGGCGCCGAGCTGGCGGATGCCTGGAGTGGGCGCGGCCGGGCGGCCGAAGCCCTGCGCGGCGAGGGCGACACGGCGGGCGAGGGCGGGCGAGATCGTCTGGAGCACGCCTCGACCCTACCGGCGGCCGGCGACATCCGACGTTCACGCCGCGTTCAACCCTGCGGTGTGCCTGCGCAACCCGCCGCTTCTAGTCTCGAAGCGACCGGTACAGCCGGCCATCACCCTGCTCTCTCATACGGAGGACCCTTGCTTACCACCCGCACCCTGGCCGCTTCCCTCGCCGCGACAGCCATCGTCGCTCTCACCCTTACGGGCTGCGCGAGCGGCACCGCCGAGGCGACCGGCACCGACGGTTCCGTCGACGCGGCCACCGCCACCAGCATCTCCGCCTTCGGCGACCTGGCCGGCCTCGAGGCCGCCGCCATCGAGGAGGGCGCCCTGAACGTCATCGCCCTCCCGCGGGACTGGGCCAATTACGGCGCTGTTCTGGACCTCTTCGCCGAGAAGTACCCCGAGATCACCATCACCGAGGCCGCCCCTGACGGCTCCAGCGCCGAGGAAATCCAGGCCGCCGAGAACCTGGCCGGCCAGGACACCGCCCCCGATGTCTTCGACCTGGGCCTGGCCGTTGCCCTGGCCAACACCGACCAGTTCGCCCCCTACCAGGTGGCCACCTGGTCCGACATCCCCGACGCGCTGAAGGAAGAGAGCGGCCTGTACGTCGGTGACTACGGCGGATACATGGCCGTGGGCTACGACCCCGACGCCGTTCCCGCACCCGAGTCGTTGGCCGACCTGCTCGGCGCCGACTACAAGGGCAAGGTCGCCATCAACGGCGACCCGACCCAGGCCGGAGCGGCTTTCGCCGCCGTCGGCATGGCCGCCGTCCAGAACGACGGGTCGGTGGACGACTTCCAGGCCGGCATCGACTTCTTCAGTGATCTCAACGCCGCCGGCAACTTCGTGAAGGTCGACCCGACCCCCGCCACCATCGCCTCGGGCGAGACCCCCGTCGTCTTCGACTGGGACTACCTCAACGTCGGCTACGGCGCCCAGCTGGAGGGTGAGCGCAACTGGGAGGTCGTGGTCTTCCCCGGCACCGGCTACGCCGGCTACTACAACCAGGCGATCAACGTGGATGCGCCGCACCCGGCCGCCGCGCGCCTCTGGCAGGAATTCCTCTACAGCGACGAAGCGCAGAACCTCTGGCTCGAAGGAGGCGCCCGCCCGGCGCGCGCCGACGCCATGGCGTCGGAAGGCACCATCGACGCCGACCTGTTCGACGCCCTGCCCGCCGTGCCGGACACCACAGTGGTCCCGACCGCCGCGCAGAGCGAAGCCGCGGCAACGCTGCTCGGCGAAAAGTGGGCCGCGGCTGTCCAGTAGGTTCCGTGTGCCGGCAGCAGCCTTCGGGCTGCTGCCGTTCGCGGTCTATGTGCTGCTCTTCCTGGCCCTGCCGACCCTGATCGCCGTCGGCACCGGCTTCATCGGCAACGACGGCGGCTTCACCCTCGACACCGTCGCCGCGCTCGGCGACCCCGTGGTGCTGGCCGCCTTCGGCAGCTCGATCTGGTTGTCGGCGCTGACCGCGATCATCGGCGCCGTCGTGGGCGCCCTGGTCTGTTACGCCCTGCTCGGCGCCCGCCCGGACGGGGCGTTGCGCTCCACCGTCGATTCCCTCAGCAGCGTCATCGCCCAGTTCGGCGGCGCCATGCTCGCCTTCGCGTTCACCGCGACCATCGGTATCCAGGGCATGGTCACCCTGCTGCTGCAGGAGCGTCTGGGCATCGACATCTTCGCCGACGGGGTCTGGCTCTACGAACTGCCCGGCCTGGTGCTGCCGTACATCTACTTTCAAGTGCCCCTGATGATCATCACCTTCATGCCGGCGCTCGCGTCGCTCAAGTCGACCTGGGCGGAAGCCAACGCCACCCTCGGCGGCAGCACGCGCACCTACTGGCTGCGCATCGGCCTGCCGGTGCTGGCGCCGTCGTTCCTGGGCGGCCTGCTGCTCCTGTTCGCCAACGCGTTCTCCTCGTACGCCACCGCCGCCACCCTCACCAGCCAGGGCGCGCAGATCGTGCCGCTGCAGATCCGGTCGGCGCTGACCAGCGAGACCATGCTCGGCCGGGAGAACCTCGCCGGTGCGCTGGCGCTGGGCATGATCCTGGTGATGACCGTCGTGATGATCGGCTACTCCAAGCTGGCGTCCCGCGCCGCGAGGTGGCAGCGATGACGGCGGGTCTCCGGTCGGTGCGCGGCGTCGCGCACGCGCCCGGTCGGCTCACCAGGCTGCTGATCCTCGGCGGGGTCGGCCTGGTCTTCGCGGTGCCGATCCTCGCGATGATCGAGTTCACCCTGCGGCGCGGCCTGGTCGGCGGCTACGACTTCCAGCGCTGGATCGAGCTGTTCCAGAACGGGCTGACCGGCGAGTACGCCCCGGTTCTGGTCGCCCTCGGCAACTCGGTGGGTCTGGCCGTCGGCACCGTCATGATCGTGCTGGTGCTGCTGGTGCCGACGATGCTGCTCGTGCACATCCGGTTCCCCCGGCTGCGCCGCACGCTGGAGATCGTGTGCATCCTGCCCATCTCCATCCCCGCGATCGTGCTCGTGGTGGGCCTGGCCCCGGTGTTCAGCGTGCTGGCCCGGTTCGCGGGCAGCGGCGTCTGGACGCTGGCATTCGCGTACGGCATCACCGTGCTGCCGTTCGCCTACCGGGCGATCCAGGCCAACCTCGACGGTGTGGACGTGCGCACGCTCAGCGAGGCGGCGCGCACCCTCGGTGCCGGCTGGGCCAGTGTGCTGGTGCGGGTGCTCGTCCCGAACCTCCGCCGCGGCATCCTGGCCGGCGCGTTCATCGCCGTGGCCGTGGTGCTGGGCGAGTTCACCATCGCGTCGCTACTGAGCCGGGTCAACCTGCAGACCGCGCTCGTGGTGGTCAGCAAGAACGACCCGTACAGCGCCGTGATCCTCTCGCTGCTTGCACTGTTCGCGGCGTTCCTGCTGTTGCTGGCCATCGGCCGGCTCGGCACCGAACGTCGCCGGCCGGCCCGCACCCCGACCACCCTCACCCCGACCACCCCGACCTCCGGCGGAGACCAGTCATGAGTCACATCCAAACGCCCACAGTTCAGCAGAAGACTGTCGTCGAGTTCGCCGGCGTGGCCAAGCGCTACGGCAGCCACCTTGCGCTGACCGAGTTCGACCTCACCCTGCAGCCCGGCGAACTCGTGGCCCTGCTCGGCCCCAGCGGCAGCGGCAAGACCACGGCGCTGCGGGTGCTGGCTGGCCTGGAGAGCTGCGACGACGGACGCATCCTGATCAACGGCGACGACGTCTCCGGGCTGCCGACCAGCCGCCGCGACATGGGCATGGTGTTCCAGTCCTACTCGCTGTTCCCGCACCTGAGCGCCGGCGAGAACGTCGAATTCGGACTGCGAATGCGCCGGGTGCCGGCCGCGGAGCGCCGCGAACGGGCGGCGGCGGCCCTGGCCCTGGTCGGCCTGGACGCCCACTACGGCCGGTTCGCGCACGAACTCTCCGGCGGCCAGCAGCAGCGGGTGGCCCTGGCCAGGGCGCTGGTCACCCGGCCCCGGGTGCTGCTGCTCGACGAACCGCTCTCGGCGCTGGACGCCAAGGTGCGGGTGCAGCTGCGCGATGAGATCCGGCGCATCCAGACCGAACTGGGCATCACCACCCTCTTCGTGACGCACGACCAGGACGAGGCCCTCGCCGTCGCCGACAGGGTCGCGGTGATGCGGGACGGCCGGATCGAGCAGGTGGGCACGCCGGAGGAGCTCTACACCAGGCCGGCGACGCCGTTCATCGCGGATTTCGTGGGGCTGAGCAACCGGCTGCCCGGAGCGGTGCGGCACGGCTTCGCCGAGGTGCACGGGGTGGTCCTGCCGCTGCTGGACCCGTCCCACGCGGATGGGCCGGTGCGGGTCTTCGTGCGTCCAGAGGACCTGACGCTGGTCACGGCCGGGACGCCAGGCGACGCTCCGGCAGGCATGAGCCTGGCGGGCACCGTGCTGGTCTCCAGCTTCCTCGGCTCGTTGCGCCGCACCAGCGTGCAACTCGAGCAGGGCGGCACCGTCGTGGTGCAACACGACGTCCGCGACCGCCATCAGGTGGGCGAGAGCGTGCTGGTGCGCTTTGCCGGCGCACCCGTCCCGGTGGAAGCTGTGCAGGACCTCGCCGCCGCGCTCCCACGCCGTCCTAGACTGGTTCGGTGAGCACACCCACGGGAAGTCCCGGCTGGTTCGGCCGCCGGCGTAAACTCCGAACGACCCCCTCGACCGCGCATATCACGGCGGTCCTCACGCCGGTGCAGCCGGAGACCAACGGCGTGGACGAGAACATCCCGGCGGGCATCCGCCTGGCCGGCGCGTGGGCGTGGCGTCTTCTCGTGATCGCCGCCGTGATCGCCGTGCTGCTGTACCTCATCGTGCAGCTGCGCTTCATCGTGATCCCGCTGCTCGTGGCGGTGCTGGTGTCCGCCCTGCTCGTACCGCTGGTCGGCTTCCTCACCCGGCATCACTGGCCCAAGGGGCTCGCCGTCGCGGCGGCTCTGGTCGGCACCCTCGCGGTGATCGCCGGTCTCGTGACGCTGGCCGTCACGCAGATCGCCGCCGGCTCGGTGGGGCTGAGCGCCCGGTTCGCGGCGTCGTACGCGAACCTCAAGGAGGTCCTGGCGGCGTCGCCGTTGCAGCTGAGCAACGCCGAGATCAATGGCTATCTCAGCCAGGCCGTCGACGCCCTCCAGGCCGACAGCCAGATCTTCATCAGCGGCGCCCTGTCGCTGGGGTCGTCGCTGGGGCACCTGGCCACGGGTGCGCTCCTCACCCTGTTCAGTCTGCTGTTCATCCTCATCGACGGTAAGGGCATCTGGAACTGGATCGTCCGGATCTTCCCCCGCCGGGCGCGACCTGCCGTCGCCGGAGCCGGCGCGGCCGGCTGGACGACCCTGGGCAACTTCGCCAGGGTGCAGATCCTGGTCGCCACGATCGACGCGATCGGCATCGGCGCCGGAGCCGCGATCCTGGGCGTGCCGATGGCCATCCCGATCGGCGTGCTGGTGTTCCTGGGCTCGTTCGTCCCGATCGTCGGCGCCGTGGCCACGGGCGCCGTGGCCGTGCTGATAGCGCTGATCTTCAACGACTGGTTCGTGGCCCTGCTGATGCTCGGGGTGGTGCTGCTCGTACAGCAGATCGAAGGCCATGTGCTGCAGCCGTTGATCATGGGCACCGCCGTCAAGGTGCATCCGCTCGGCGTGGTGCTGGTCGTGGCGGCCGGTGCGCTGCTGGCCGGCATCCCCGGCGCCCTGTTCGCGGTTCCCGTCGCTGCCGTGCTGAACGTTATGATCAGCTACATCCATAGCGGTGCCTGGCGCGGGGGAGTGCCGCCGGCCGGCGCTGCACCCGGCTCCATTCTGTGGCAGACGATTCCGCAGCGGCCGGGCTTCCGGCCGCAGCGCACAGTCGCCGTCACCGAGAGCAGAGTAAGAGAGACCCGTCCATGACAGACACCCCCGCAGTTCTCGCCGGCGCAGCCCGTGCCGACACAACCTTGGCCGGCCCCACCCTCGACGACTTCGAGACCGCCCGCACCGTGGTGTCGCGGGTGGCCGATGTCACGCCGATGGAAAGCTCCCGCTACCTCTCGGCGATCCTCGGTGCACCGGTCTTCCTCAAGTGCGAGAACCTGCAGCGCACCGGATCGTACAAGATCCGCGGCGCGTACCACCGGCTGTCCAAGCTCACCGACGAGGAGAAGGCTCGCGGCGTCGTCGCCGCCTCCGCCGGCAACCACGCCCAGGGGGTGGCGTTCGCCGCCAGGGAGCTCGGCATCGAGGCGACCATCTTCATGCCCGTCGGCGTCGCGCTGCCCAAGCTGCAGGCCACTCGCGACTACGGCGCCCAGGTGATCCTGCGCGGGCACACGGTCGCGGAGCCGCTCCTGGCCGCCGCCGAGTACGCCCGCGAGACCGGCGCGGTCCTGATTCCCCCGTTCGACCACCCGGATGTGGTGGCCGGCGCCGGCACCCTTGGCCTCGAGGTCCTCGACCAGATGCCCGACCTCGAGACCGTGATCGTGCCGATCGGCGGCGGCGGGCTCACCTCCGGCATGGCCAGTGTGCTCAAGCAGTACTCGGCACGGCACAACCGTCGGATCCGGGTCATCGGGGTGCAGTCGGAGAACGCTGCAGCGTACCCGCCGTCCATCGCCGCGGGGGAGGCCCTCGCCATCGACATCACCCCGACCATGGCCGACGGCATCGCCGTGGCCAAGCCGGGCCTGCTGAACTTCGCCATCATCCGCGACGCCGTCGACGAGATCGTCACCGTCAGCGAGGACGACATGGCCAGGGCGATCCTGGTGCTCCTCGAGCGGGCCAAGCTCGTCGTCGAGCCGGCCGGAGCCGTCTCGGTCGCCGCCATCCTGGCCGGCAAGATCACGAACACCGGCCGCACCGTTGCGGTGCTCTCGGGCGGCAACATCGACCCGTTGCTCATGCAGCGCGTGATCAGCCACGGCTTGGCGGCATCCGGCCGGTACCTCAAGCTGCGGATCATGCTGCCCGACCGTCCCGGCCAGCTCGCCCGGATCTCCGAGCTGCTCGCCGAGGCGCACGCCAACGTCATCGAGGTCCTGCACACCCGCCACGGCGCCGGCCTGCAGATCAGCGAGGTCGAGCTGGACATCAGCGTCGAGACCCGCGGCCCCGAACACCGCCAACACGTCGTCGACACCCTGCGCGCCGCCGGGTACGATCCCCGCACCGACTAGACCGGGCACACAAAAACGGCCGGCTGCGTGAGCAGCCGGCCGTTCGAGTCACCAGGGGCAGTTAGCCGGTGAAGGTCTCCACGAGGTGGATCTCCACGGCGATCTGCTTGCCGTTGGGGGTCTCGTAGCTCGTCTTCGCGCCGACCTTGAGCCCGATGATGGCTTCGCCCAGGGGGCTCTTCTCGCTGTACACGTCCAGGTCGCTGTCGCCGGCGATCTCCCGGCTGCCGATGAGGAACCGGCTCTCGTCACCGGCGATGGTGGCGGTGATGACGGTTCCGGGCTCGACGACGCCCTTGCTCTCGGGGGCGTGGCCCACCTCTGCGGTGCGCAGCAGCAGGGTGAGGGTGCGGATGCGCGCCTCCATCTTGCCCTGCTCCTCCTTGGCCGCGTGGTAGCCGGCGTTCTCCTTGAGGTCGCCCTCCGACCGCGCGGACTCGATCTTGTTGGCGATGTCCACCCGAGCAACAGTGCTGAGAGTGTCCAGCTCCGCAGCGAGGCGGTCATAGGCCTCCTGGGTTAGCCAGGTGACCGAGGTTTCGGTAGTCATGGTTCTCTCCTTCTCGTGCTGATCGGTGGTGCGCCGGCAGATAGTGCGCCGATGGTGCCGCAGGAAGCGGCCGTTCGTCGCTGGGCAGGTCACGGCCTGACACGTCACGTCCTAGAACATCGCGGCCTAGTACGTCACGACATACAGCGGACGCCCCGACTTCTGTCAGGGCGAATACATCAGTCTAGGTCAACCAGCAGCGGTAAATCAATCCGGTGTTGCTCAACTCGGTCGTCTTCACGATCTCCGTGAACGAGCGGGTGTAGTCGGCGGACGGCGCCAGATCGATGACCTTCCAGCCCACCACGGTGAACGACTCGTTGAGCGCCTGCACAGCACAGCTGGCGGCCTTCTCCGGGGGCAGCGACACCTCGAAGGTCACGCTGATGCCGTTCTCGTCGATGATCTGGTGCCTGGTGTCCCTGGCTTCGATCTCCGGGCCCGCGCCGTCAAGGCCCGCCCAGACGACCCATCCGGTGAGGATCAGGGCGAAGAGTCCGGCAACGACCCACAACACCCGGCGGTCGCGGCGGGTGCTGCCGGGGGTTCGCCCATAGCGTTCGTCGAGGTTGCTGCTCACGGCCACTCAGACTCCACACTCACGGTTCAACGATTAGGCTTGTACCTTAGGTTAGCTGGCATTTCTGAGGAGTTTCATGACCCTGCGGCTCTTGGCAGTGCACGCCCATCCCGACGACGAGTCGAGCAAGGGCGCCGCGACGTACGCGTACTACCGAAGCCTCGGCGCCGAGGTTCTCATCGTGAGCTGCACGGGCGGTGAACGCGGCAGCATCCTCAACGAGGACCTGGCCGACGTGGCCATGGCCGAGCGCGACCTCGCCGGCCTCCGCCGCCGGGAGATGACGGCGGCCCAGCAGACGATGGGCATCCAACACCTCTGGCTGGGCTACCAGGACTCCGGCATGGCCGACGACGGCGGGGTGCCCAAGAACTCCTTCGCCGACGTGCCCCTGGAGTACTCGGCCGAACCCCTGGTGCGCATCATCCGCGATTTCCGTCCCCAGGTGCTCATCACCTACGACGAGAACGGCGGCTACCCGCACCCCGATCACATTCGCTGCCACCAGGTCTCCGTCGAGGCGTTCCGCGCCGCGGCCGACGCCGACCGGTATCCCGATGCCGGCGCGCCGTGGCAGATCGACAAGCTGTACTACGACCGCATCTTCAACCTCGAGCGCATGGACGCCATGTACCTCGAACTCAGCATCACCGAACCGGACTCCGACCTGCTCGAACCGCTGGCCAGCGCCAGGGAACGGATGAGCGAGTACCCGAACCTGGCCACGACGCACGTGCCGATCGGGGACTTCTTGGAGGTGCGCGACGATGCCTTGCGGTCACATGCCAGCCAGGTGTCGCCGACGAGCAGTTTCTTCTTCTGGCCCAATGACATGGTGCGCAAGGCCTGGCCCTACGAGGACTTCCAACTCGTCGAATCGAAAGTTGACACGAACATGCCCGAATCCGATCTTTTCAGTGGTGTGAGGGACGACGCGTGAGCGGGATGTACTCTCCCGTGGTCAGCTTCATCCTGTCCAACACCCCGGCGCCCGAGTTCAACCCCGACACCGTCACACCGGGCCCGTGGGGCTTCTTCGCGATCTTCTTCGTCGCGGCCGTGACCTTGCTGCTGGGCATGGACCTGGCCCGCCGCATCCGCCGCACCACATACCGTGCGGAGATGCAGGAACGGCTGCAGGCCGAGGTCGCCGAACGCGACGCGCTGGCCGCCCAGAAGAAGGACACGCCAGAAGCCTGAGCTCGGGGGTACCCGCCTACGGGTACAGCGGATGCGTGGCGATGATCAGAATCGCGAACCAGTGGCAGAGGAACGCCACCACGGTCAGCGAGTGGAAGATCTCGTGGAAGCCGAACACCCCGGGGATCGGGTTGGGCTTCTTGAGACCGTAGACGACGGCGCCGACCGAGTAGCAGAGCCCGCCGACCATGATCAGGGTCATCATCAGGGCATCGGCCTGGAAGAAGTCGACGATGAACATCAGCGCGCCCCAGCCCAGCGCGAGGTAGAGCGGCACGTACAGCCAGCGCGGGGCGTTGATCCAGAACACCCTGAACGCGATGCCGAGGATCGCGCCGCCCCAGACCAGGGTCAGCAGCAGCACTGCCTTGTCCGGCGGCAGGGCCAGCACCGTGATGGGCGTGTACGATCCGGCGATCAGCAGGAAGATGTTGGCGTGGTCGATGCGCTTGAGCACCATGCGGGTGCGCGGCTGCCAGTTGAAGCGGTGGTACAGCGCCGAGTTGCCGAACAGGAGCATCGAACTGGCCACGAAGACCGCCGAACTCCATTTAGCAGCCGGGCCGTCCGCCGCGAGCAGCAGGATGATGCCGGCGACGATGGTGACCGGGAACGTGCCGGCGTGGATCCAGCCCCGCCAGGTGGGCTTTTCGGGAACCGGATGCTCGATCTCGTCTTCGAGGAGGGGGAGATTCGGGATGTCATCCGTAGCGGCCATGCTGTCAGGATACGGCAGCCTCGGCGGCGCCGCGGCGCGAACGCGGGCCGGATTGAGCTAGCGTAACTGTGTGCAGATGCGGCAATTCTCCCTCGGACGCGGACTCCTCTACAGGGTCTACCAGCGTCGGCTGCGTCGCGGGCTGACCGCGGCGGTCCTGCCGCGGCACGTGGCCATGATCATCGACGGCAACCGTCGGTGGGCCAAACAGCTCGGCTACGACTCCGCCGCCCACGGGCACCGGGCCGGGGCCGCGAAGATGCGCGAATTCCTGGAGTGGTGCGACGATCTCGGCATCTCCGTCGTCACGCTGTACCTGCTCTCGGCCGACAACCTCACCCAGCGCCCGACCGAGGAACTCGACGCCCTTTTCGAGATCATCGCCGACCTCGCCGAGGACCTGTCGCATTACCGCGACTGGAAGGTGCAGCAGGTCGGGTCGAAGAAGTGCCTGCCCGGGCCCCTGGAGGGCGCCCTGTCCGCCGCGGAGGCCCGCACGCACGCCAACACGGGCCTGCACGTGAACCTCGCCGTCGGCTACGGCGGCCGCACCGAGATCACCGACGCGATGCGCAGCATCGTCGCCACCCACCATGCCCACGGCGGCACTCTCGAGGACCTCGCCGAGACCCTCACCCCCGAACTCATCGGCCAGCACCTGTACACGGGCGGCCAGCCCGACCCCGACCTCGTCATCCGCACCTCGGGCGAGCAGCGCCTCAGCGACTTCATGCTCTGGCAGAGCGCGCACAGCGAGTTCTATTTCGTCGAGGCCCTCGGCCCCGACCTCCGCCAGGTCGACTTCCTGCGGGCCCTGCGCGACTTCGCCAAACGGCACCGCAGGTTCGGCGGGTGAGCGCGGTCGAGACGCCCCTCGCCGCCTTCCTGAACGGCTTCACCGAAGACCCCGGCTACCTGGACTACGGCCGTATCGGCCCCATGTCCAGTGCCGTCGTCGCCGAAACGCGCGGCCAGACCGAGATCCTGGCCAGGGCCCGACACGGCAGCCTCGGCCACTTCGGCGAGCAAGATCTGCGGATGCGCACCGCCGTGGCCGCGGGCCTGGGGTTCAGGACCGACCAGATCGTGTCCCAACCCAACACCAGCATGGGCCTCATGCACGCCATGTTCGGCCTGACCGGTGACGTGCTGTTGTCACCGGCGGACTTTCCGAGCCTGCCGTTCGCGGCCAGCCGTGCCGCGGAGGCCCTGCACGTGGCGACGCCGCAGTGGCTCACGGCCGACGGCGGCGAGAACAGCGCCGGAGCGGTCACTCCCGGCCAGGTGCGGGACCAGCTGACACCGACCACCGTCGCGGTCGCCGTCAGCCTCGTCGATTCCCGCACGGGCTTCAGGGCCGACCTGGAAGGCATCCGGCAGGTCATCGGTGACAGGCTGCTCATCGTCGACGCCATCCAGGGCTTCGGGGTGGTGGATGCCGCCTACGAGGCGGCCGATGTCGTCGCCTCCGGCGGCCAGAAGTGGGTCAGGGCCGGCTGGGGCACCGGCTTCCTCGCCCTGAGCGACCGCGCCGTGGAACGGCTCACCCCGGTTGTCTCCGGATTCACCGGCACCGAGATCACCGAGCCGTGGGACCAGGTGCCGCCGCCGGCACACGCGGCGTCGGCGTTCGGGGTGACCAACGGGGACGGCATCGCCCAGGCCCGGTTCGCGACGGCGCTGGAAGAGATCCAGGTCGCGGGCCTGCCCGCCATCGAGGCCCTGGTGTGCGCCAACGTCGAGCGACTGATCGACCTGGCCGACCAGTTCGGCATTCCGGTGCTGTCCGCCAGGGACGCCAGGGAACGGGCCGGCCTGGTGGTACTCGCACCGCCCGCGGAACGTCTCACCGCGCTCGGTGCCGCGCTGCACAACCACGGCGTGACGGTCACGACCCGGGGCGGCACGGTGCGGCTCAGCGTGCACGCGCACCTCGCCGACGAGACCGTCGACATGCTGCGCGGCGCCTTCACGGCGTACGCGGCCGCCGCCGGATACTGACCTGGCCGGCACCCGCCCGACGAACGTTAACGTCTCGTGACGTTGGGCGTGTCGCTTTTCTAATTCCCAGCCACTCGACGTACGTTCATCTCATCAGGTATGGCACCTGATCGAGACGGCCACATAAGTACGGCTCGAGAAAAAGCTTGTGGCCGCTCGCCAACAAATCCGCACCCTCGGGTGCGGGGTGGGAGTGGTTGTGACCGCTAATCGAACCGACTACCTGAACGCAGAACACACACCGTCAGGGGTCGACCAAACCGAGCGCACCTTCGTGCTGGACACCTCGGTTCTCCTGTCCGATCCGAAGGCGATCTTCCGGTTCGCCGAACACTCCGTCGTACTGCCGGTGGTGGTGATCACCGAACTGGAGTCCAAGCGCAACGACCCGGAGATCGGTTACTTCGCCCGGCAGGCGCTGCGTTACCTCGACGAACTGCGGGTCAAGCACGAACGACTCGACTTCGCCATCCCGGTGGGGGAGGGCGGCAGCCTGCGGGTCGAGTTGAACCACTCGAACATGTCGGTGCTGCCCTCCGGGTTGCAGCTGGGCGACAACGACTCGCGCATCCTCGCGGTGGCCATGAACCTGGCCAACGACGGACTCGCCGTCACCGTGGTGTCCAAGGACCTGCCGTTGCGGGTGAAGGCCGCCTCGATCGGACTGACCGCAGACGAGTACCGGCATGAGCTGGCTGTGGACTCCGGCTGGACGGGCATGGACGAGATCACCCTGAGCGCCGAGCAGGTCAACGACCTCTACGACAAGGAGTCCCTGCAGACCCGCCTGGTGCAGGACATGCCGGTCAACACGGGCCTGGTGATCCACTCCGACCGAGGCTCGGCCCTAGGGCGGGTCACCGGGCGGGGCGAGCTGCGCCTGGTGCGCGGGGACCGCGACCTGTTCGGCCTGCACGGACGTTCGGCGGAGCAACGCCTGGCGATCGACCTGCTGCTGGACCCGGAGATCGGCATCCTGTCGTTGGGAGGTCGAGCGGGGACGGGGAAGTCGGCGCTCGCCCTCTGCGCCGGCCTGGAAGCCGTGCTGGAACGGCAGCAGCACCGCAAGATCATGGTGTTCCGGCCGCTGTACGCGGTGGGCGGCCAGGAGCTCGGCTACCTGCCCGGTGACGCGCAGGAGAAGATGGGTCCCTGGGGCCAGGCTGTGTTCGACACCCTCGGGGCACTGGTGAGCGAGAACGTACTGGAGGAGGTCGTCGAGCGCGGCATCCTCGAGGTGCTGCCGCTGACCCACATCCGTGGTCGGAGCCTGCACGACGCCTTCGTGATCGTCGACGAGGCGCAGTCGCTGGAGCGGAACGTGCTCCTGACGGTGCTCAGCCGGATCGGACAGAACTCCAGGGTGGTGCTCACCCACGATGTGGCCCAGCGCGACAACCTGCGGGTGGGGCGCTTCGACGGTGTCGCGAGTGTGATCGAAACGCTGAAAGGCCACCCCTTGTTCGCCCACATGACCCTCACCCGGTCCGAGCGCAGCGCCATCGCCGCCCTAGTCACCGAGATGCTGGAGGGAAACGAGCTGGCATAGGGGCGCGAAAGCGGCGAACCGGTTGCCTCAGCGACGCTGAAGCAACCGGTTCGCCGCTTTCGCGGTAGGGGGGTTAGCGCGCCTGGGGCGGCCGGGTCATGCTCAGGACGTCCAGGGCCGTGTCGAGCTGCTCGAGGGTGACCTCGCCGCGTTCCACGAAGCCCAGGTCGATGACCGACTCGCGCACCGTGAGGCCCTGCGCCACGGAGTGCTTGGCCACCTTGGCGGCGGCTTCGTAGCCGATCACCCGGTTGAGCGGGGTAACGATCGACGGCGATGATTCGGCCAGCGCGCGGGCACGGTCGAGGTTGGCCTCGAGGCCGTCGACGGTCTTGTCGGCGAGCACCCGGGCGCCGTTGGTGAGTAGCCGGATCGACTCGAGCAGCGCCGTGCCCATCACGGGGATGGCCACGTTGAGTTCGAACGCGCCGGAGGCGCCGGACCAGGCGATGGTGGCGTCGTTGCCGATCACGCGGGAGCAGACCATGAGCACGGCCTCCGGGATGACCGGGTTGACCTTGCCGGGCATGATCGACGAGCCCGGCTGCAGGTCGGGGATGCTCAGCTCACCGATGCCGGTGTTGGGGCCGGAGCCCATCCAACGCAGGTCGTTGCAGATCTTGGTGAGGCCAACGGCGATGGTGCGCAGAGCACCGGAGGCGTCGACCAGGCCGTCACGGTTGGCCTGGGCCTCGAAGTGGTCGATGGCCTCGGTGATCGGCAGCTCGGTCTCGTCGCAGAGCAGCTCGATGACGAGCTGCGGGAAACCGGCCGGCGTGTTGATGCCGGTGCCGACGGCGGTGCCGCCCAGCGGCACCTCGGCGACGCGGGGGAGCGCGGTGCGCACCCGTTCGATGCCCAGGCGCATCTGGCGGGCGTAGCCGCCGAATTCCTGGCCGAGGGTGACCGGGGTGGCGTCCATCAGGTGGGTGCGGCCGGCCTTGACCGCGGTCGCCCACAGTTCGGCCTTGGCCTCGAACGCGACCGCGAGGTGATCCAGGGCCGGGATGAGGTCGTCGATGAGGGCGCTGGTCACGGCGATGTGCACCGAGGTGGGGAAGACGTCGTTGGAGGACTGCGACGCGTTCACGTGGTCGTTGGGGTGAACCGGGCTGCCCAGGCGGCGGGTGGCGAGGGTGGCGAGCACCTCGTTCATGTTCATGTTCGACGAGGTTCCGCTGCCGGTCTGGTACACGTCGATGGGGAACTGGGCGTCGTATCGACCGGTGATGACCTCGTCGGCGGCTGCCGCGATGGCGTCGGCGATGTTCGAGTCGAGCACGCCCAGACGGGCATTGGCGAGGGCCGCCGACTTTTTGATGCGGGCCAGGGCTGCGATCTGGGCGGACTCGAGCACGGATCCGGAGATCGGGAAGTTCTCGACCGCCCGCTGCGTCTGCGCACCGTAGAGCGCGTCGGCGGGAACCCGGACCTCGCCCATCGTGTCGTGTTCGATCCGGAATTCTGTCTCAGCTGAAATGTCCACCACGGTGTGTCATACCTTTCGATTCATGCGGGTTGCCGGTCGGTGTCGAGAGTTCCTAGACGACGCCGACGACGAGGTCAGGATCTGCGCGGCCCTCGAGGAGCCTGTAGTTCGCACCGACGATAGCCAATGTACCTTCTGCGATCGCGGCGCTGATCATCTCGGAGCGCTGCACGAGCTCCGCCACGGTGTCGCGCAGGTGTTCCCGGCCCACGGCGGATGCATCCACATCGTCGGGGTCGAGCGGACCGGTTTCGGGTCCATTGACGCGGCGCACCGCCGGCACGATCTTCTCGATGATGCTGTTGATGTGCGGCGGCAGGGCCTCGGCGTCTTCGGCTTGCGAGTCGATGGCGGCTCGGACCGCGCCGCACCTGTCGTGGCCGAGTACCAGGATCAAAGGCACCTTGAGCACCGCAACGGCGTACTCGAGTGAGCCGAGCACCGAATCGGAGATGACCTGGCCGGCGTTCCGCACGACGAACAGGTCTCCCAGACCCTTGTCGAAGATGATCTCGGCGGCGAGCCTGGAGTCGCTGCAGCCGAACAGGGCGGCCATGGGATTCTGCACGAACGCGGTCTCGGCGCGACGGTCGACGTCCTGCCGGGGATGTTGCGGTGTGCCCGCCACGAAGCGTTCGTTGCCCGCGGCGAGGTCGTTCCAGACCTGGGCCGGTGTCAGAGTCGGTGTGTCGGTCATTCGCTGGAGCCGTTCTGTTCGGTGCCGGTCGGTTCGGTGCTGATCTGCCGGGCCACGGCGGCGGCGAGCACGGTCAGCTCTTCGTCGGTGGCGGTGCCGATCAGGAGATAGCTGCTGTCGCCGGCCTCGGTGACGAGGGCGGATTCGAAGTTGCCCCGGTCGGCGGCCGGCGCGGGATTGCGGTAGACAGCCCAGTCCAGACCGGCGATGGTGATGGTGTCGGTCGGTTCGACGTCTTCGAGCTGGTCGGCCAGCCAGGTGGGGTTGGCGTCGACGGCCTGGGTGAGCCCGATGAACTCATTCTCGGGGGTGAGCAGGCCGAGGTACCAGCTCGAGACACCGTCGTTGCCGCCCTGGCGCCACTGGGCGGCGTTGGCGCTCCAGCCGGGTGGGAGCTCGGGCACGACGAGCGGTTCCTCGACGCCGGACTGCGCCTGTTCGGCGACGCTCGTGTAGTCGACCTCGCGATTGATCGGGGTGTCGCTGCGGGGCAGGATCAGCACCAGCACGATGACCGCGCCGAGGGTCGCCAACAGCGAGTAGACGAGGTTGTTGATGGTCTTGCGGGACCGGTAGTTCTTGGAGTTGGTTGCCAGCCGCCTAGCGCGTTCCTCGGCGGTCTCGGGGCGGCCGAGCTCCGCGACGACGCGCGGTGGGCGGGGACTGCGGCTCATTCCGCGGTGGCCGCGCCGCGGGCGGCGTCCAGGCGTGCTTTGGCGCCGATCAGCCATTCCTCACAGCGGGTGGCGAGGGCCTCGCCCCGCTCCCAGAGCGCCAGGGATTCCTCGAGCGTGGACGCACCCTGCTCGAGCACCGAGACGACACGGATCAGTTCGTCCCTGGCCTGCTCGTAGCTGAGCGAGTCGACCGCCGGGACGGTGCCGGCGGTGGTCGGAGTCGGGGCTGCGGACGAAGTCATGTCATCCATCCTATTTCTTTCCATCTATTTCGAGACCGCGGGCACGGTGCCAACGCCCACGGTGATGCGCAGCTCGGTGCCGGCCGGGGCCTGGTCGCTGGAGCGCAGCACGTGGCCGTCCGGCAGCTGCACGATGGCGTAGCCCCGGTCGAGGGTGCCTTGGGGGGAGAGGGCGCGCAGCTGGGAGCGCAGCTCGACCACGCTGGACCCGGCGCGTTCGAGAGTACGGTGCATCAACTCGGTGCCGCGCGCCACGTAGCGGGTGAGGTCCTGCGAACGACTGTCGATGATCCAGTCCGCGCCGGCGAGCACCGGTCGGCTGCGCAATTGGCCGAGCCTGTCGACCTCGGTGGCGAGGATACCGGTGAGCCGGCTGCTCAGCCGCGCCCGCGCCTGCTGCACCCTGTTGAGTTCGTCGGAGACGTCGGGCACCACCCGCTTCGCCGCGTCGGTGGGAGTCGAGGCGCGGAGGTCGGCGACATCGTCGAGCAGCGGCCGGTCGGCCTCGTGGCCGATGGCGCTGACCACCGGGGTAGTGCAGGCCGCGACGGCGCGCACGAGTGACTCGTCGCTGAAGCCGAGCAGGTTCTGGAAGTCGCCGCCGCCGCGGGCGACGATGATGACGTCCACCTCGGGGTCGGCATCCAGCGCCCTGATGGCCGCGGTGACCTCACCGACCATCCGGTCGCCCTGCACGGCGGCGTGCACCACCCTGAAGTCGACGGCCGGCCAGCGCAGCTGGGCGTTGCGGAGCACGTCTTTCTCGGCGTCGGAGTCCTTGCCGGTGACCAGCCCGATGCGGTGCGGCAGGAACGGCAGCGATCGTTTGCGGGACGCGTCGAAGAGGCCCTCGGCCTTGAGCTGCGCGCGCAGGCGTTCGAGCCGTTCCAGCAGGTCGCCGAGCCCCACGTGGCGCAGCTCGAAGACCTGCATCGTGAGGGAGCCGCCCTTGACCCAGTAGTTGGGCTTGACGAGGGCGATGACCCTGTCGCCCTGCTTGAAGTCACCGGTCAGGCGGGCCTTCACCGACGACCAGACCGTGAAGCTCACCGTCGCATCCACCGAGAGGTCCTTGAGCTTGCCGTAGACGTTGCCGCCGCTGGTGCCCCACTGCACGATCTCGCCCTCCACCCAGGCGGTGCCGAGCCGTTCGATGTAGCCGCGGATCTTGTTGGAGAGCACGGCGACGGGCCAGGGGGCGTCGACGGTGGGCGGCTCGTCGCCCGCGGCGGGCATCGTGACTGCGTTCATGGGTCTCCTGGTCTACTGAGGGCTCGCACGGTCCGTTCAGACATGCCCGCTTAGACTGTTCGGGTGAGTACCAGTACTAATGCGCCCGTGATCGGCCTTGGCATGCCCAGAATTCCCAGCCTGCGCAACAGGCTCAAGGATACCCCGGTGGTCGGGCCGAAAAAGGTGCTGCTCGCGGCCCCGCGCGGCTACTGCGCCGGCGTGGACCGGGCGGTCATCGCGGTGGAGAAGGCCCTCGAACTGTACGGGGCGCCCGTCTACGTGCGCAAGCAGATCGTGCACAACACCCACGTGGTGAGCGAACTCGAGAAGAAGGGCGCCATCTTCGTCGAAGAAGTGGATGAGGTCCCCACCGGTTCGCATATCGTCTTCAGCGCGCACGGCGTGTCGCCGGCCGTGGTCAACGCCGCCGCCGCTCGCGGCCTGTCGGCCATCGACGCCACCTGCCCGCTCGTCACCAAGGTGCACCGCGAGGCTGTGCGCTTCGCCCGCGACGACTTCGAGATCTTGCTGATCGGCCACGAAGGCCACGAAGAGGTCGAGGGCACCGCCGGCGAGGCGCCGGAGCACACGACGCTCGTCGGCAGCCCGGACGAGGCCGACACTATCGTCGTGCGCGACCCGGACAAGGTGGTCTGGCTGTCGCAGACCACGCTGAGCGTTGACGAGACCATGGAGACGGTGCGCCGGCTGCGGGCCCGGTTCCCGAACCTGCAGGACCCGCCCAGCGACGACATCTGCTACGCCACCCAGAACCGTCAGGTGGCCATCAAGAAGGTCGCCCGCGACTCCGATCTGGTGATCGTGGTGGGGTCGGCGAACTCGTCCAACTCGGTACGCCTGGTGGAGGTGGCGCTGGAGTACGGCGCGAAGGCAGCCTACCGGGTGGACTACGCCAACGAAGTGAAGCAGGAGTGGCTCGACGGCGTGAACACCGTGGGCGTCACGAGCGGAGCATCCGTGCCCGAGGAACTCGTCGAGGAACTGCTGCGCGACCTGGCCGGCGCCGGCTACGGCGACGTGGAGCAGATCAAGACCGCCGAAGAAGACCTGCTCTTCTCGCTGCCCAAGGAGCTGCGCAAAGACCTGCAGGGCAAGACCGACGCGCGTGCGCTCGGGGGCAGGGTCAGTCGACCGGAGTAGTCGGTGGCTGGCCGGGCCTTACGGCTGGCTGAGGTACTCGAGCAACGCCGGGTCACCGGCGAGCACGACGGCCACGGCCGCGACCAGCAGGACAAACGCGACGACGCCGCCGATGATCGGAACGTAGAACGCGCGTCGGCCGCGCAGCAGCAGCAGGATCGACGAGACGGCTGCGGCCACCCAGACGACGGCCTGGCCGATGCTGCCGCCGGTGATGATCGCGGTGACGGAGTCCGTCACGGTGTACTCACCCAGTTCGGCCTGCGAATAGAGCATCGCCAGGGCCTGCGGCAGGCTGCCGAGAATCGAGATGGTGAAGTAGGCGCCGAGCAGCCCGAAGACCAGCAGGCTGATGGTGAGGGGTCGGTCCCAGGCAGGCGCCGTTCCCGGCACCGAACCTGGCGCCGCGGAGGCCGGCCGTTCGGCCGATCCCCGCGTCGCCCGGGCCGGCGTCACCGTGGTGGATGCGGCGGCAGAGGCCGCAGGAACGGGTTCGTCCTGCGGCGGCGTCCAGGTCCAGCCCTCCGGAGCCAGCTCGCCGTAGCGGGGCTGGGGGCGGTAGTCCACCGGCGGGGTGACCGCCGGGGTCTGGTCTGAAGCGTTCTCTGCCATCGTCATCCGGTGTTTTCTGTTGAACTAGCTGTTGGAGTGCCCGGCGGAACCGAGCTGGCGGGTGGCCTGGGCAACGCGTGCGGCCATGGCCGTCTCGGCAACCTTGCCCCAGGCGCGCGGGTCGTACAGCTTCTTGTTTCCGACTTCGCCGTCGACCTTGAGCACGCCGTCGTAGTTCTTCAGCATGTAGTCGGCGATGGCGCGGGTGAACGCGTACTGGGTGTCGGTGTCGACGTTCATCTTCACGACACCGTTGGCGACGGCTTCGGCGATCTCGGCATCGGTCGAGCCCGAGCCACCGTGGAAGACGAGGTCGAGGGGCAGTGCGCTGGTGCCGTACTTGGCGGCGACGCTGGCCTGGATCTCCGCAAGGAGTTCCGGACGCAGCTTGACGTTGCCGGGCTTGTAGACGCCGTGCACGTTGCCGAAGGTGAGGGCGGCCATGTAGCGGCCCTGTTCGCCGAGGCCGAGGGCCTCGATCATCTTGACGGTGTCGTCGAAGGTCGTGTACAGGTTGTCGTTGATGTCGCCCTCAACGCCGTCTTCTTCGCCGCCGACGGCGCCGATCTCGACCTCGAGGATGGCGTTGATCGCCTTGGTGCGGGTGATGATGCCCTTGGCGATCTCGAGGTTCTCGTCGAGCGCGATGGCCGAGCCGTCCCACATGTGCGACTGGAAGATCGGGTTGAAGCCATCGGCGACGGCGGTCTCGGAGGCCGAGATGAGGGGCAGGACGAAGTCGTCCAGCGCACCCTTGGGGCAGTGGTCGGTGTGCAGGGCCACGGTGACGGGGTAGTTGTCAGCAACGGCGTGCGCGAACTTGGCGAACGCGAGGGCGCCGGCGGCACGGTTCTTGACGGTGTGACCGGCGAAGTAGTCGGCGCCACCGGTGGTGACCTGGATGATGCCGTCAGAGCCGGCTTCGGTCAGGCCCTGGAGAACGGCGTTGATGGACTGCGAGGAGGAGACGTTGAATGCGGGGTACGCGAACCCCTTCGACTTGGCCTTGTTCAGCATTTCGGCGTATTGGTCTGGGGTTGCGATGGGCATTGCTTCTCCTCGAAATCGAGCGGGGGTGTCCGTCAAGTCTAGCGAGGGCTTCTGTGTGAGCGCTCGGGGTACAAGGTCCCGCTCTAGGCACGCTGGGTATGCTGGCCCCGTACCGGCGTAGTTCCGGCGCGTCCCTCAGCAACCCACATACGACCTCGAAGGACACCAATACACAGTGACTACTGAACACGATTCTCTCTACCTCCACCCCGACCGCAGCCTCGGCATGGAGCTGGTGCGGGCCACCGAAGCCGCCGCCATCCGCGCTGTGCCGTTCATCGGCCGCGGCGACAAGAACGCCGCAGACGGTGCCGCCGTCGACGCGATGCGCAAATTCCTCGGCACTGTCGATTTCGACGGCGTCGTCGTCATCGGCGAGGGCGAGAAGGATGACGCGCCGATGCTCTACAACGGCGAGCACGTCGGCAGCGGGCGCGGGCCCTCCTGCGACATCGCGGTGGACCCCATCGACGGCACCTCACTCACCGCCAACGGGCGTCAGAACGCACTGAGCATGATCGCGGTCGCCGACCGGGGCAGCATGTACGACCCCAGTGCCGTGTTCTACATGGACAAGATCGTCACCGGATGGGAGGGCCACAACGTCGTGGACCTGCGCCAGCCGATCGGCGAGAACATTCGCGCTCTGGCCAAGGCCAAGGGCAAGGATGTGTCCGACATGACCATCGCCATCCTCGACCGGCCGCGGCACGCCGGCCTGATCGAAGAGGTGCGCGCGGCGGGCGCCGGCACCCGGTTGATGCTCGACGGCGACGTGGCCGGCGGCATCAACGCGGCCATCACCGAGACCCGGATCGACATGTGCGTCGGCATCGGCGGCACCCCGGAGGGCATCATCACCGCCTGCGCGTTGAAGGCGTTGGGCGGTTTCATCCAGGCGAAGCTGCACCCCAAGGACGACGACGAGGCCCAGCGGGCCATCGACGCCGGCCACGACCTTGACCGCATCCTGGGCGTGAACGACCTCGTCACCAGCGACAACACCTATTTCGTCGCCACCGGCGTCACCGACGGCCAGCTGGTCGGCGGGGTGCGCAAGATGGGGCCGAAGATCCGCACCGAGAGCATCGTGTTGCGCGGCAGTACCGGCACCATCCGCCGGGTCGTGGCCGAGCACCTTGCCGAGAAGTGGCTATAGAGAGCCCTACTTTTATTCAACGAGGATGCCCAGCTGCGCCGCGAGCAACGGAGCGAGCAGCGCGAGCTGGGCGTCGTCGATGGTGGCGCCCCTGAGCCCTTCCAGGCTGTGGATGGCCGAGAAGTCGCTGGAGCGCAGGTCCACGTCGGTCAGCCGTGCGCCGGCCACGTCGAGGGTGCCGATCCGGCAGTCGCGGAGTTCCAGCCGTTGCACGGTGGCCCCGGAGAGGTCGAGCTCGTCGATGATGCAGTTGGAGATGAGCACGTCGGTGAGGGTGGCGTTGCGCAGGTTGATGAAGTCCAGCTTCGACCCGTCCAGCTGAACGCTGCGCAGGCTGGAGTCGTAGAGCTCGACCGAGCCGAGCCTGGAGTGCTCGATGCGTACGTCCCGCCAGCTCGATCGTGGCGCGCTGAACACGGCCGCGTGCAGTTCGGTGGCGACGCACTCGTTCCAGGTGCTGCCGCGCAGCACCGTGGTATTCAGGTCGACGCCGTGGAACTCACACTCCGCGAACCGGGTGCCGGTGAAGTCCCGGCCGGAGAAGTCCACCCGGCTGTAGCGTTCGGCCTCACGGTCGTCACCGCGGCCCACCAGCGCGCCGTCGTTGTCGAGCAGGTTCTCGAGCAGGATCCGGTCCAGCTGGGGTCCGCGCCGCTTCGACCGGGCCGGTGGCTTGGCCACTAGGAGGCCCGTTCGGCGACGGGTTCGAGCAGGAACACCGGGATGACCCGATCGGTCTTGACCTGGTAATCGGCGTAGTCGGGGTACGCCAGAACGGCCCGCTCCCACCAAAGGGCCTTCTCGTCGCCGGTGATCTCCCGGGCGAGCATGTCGCGTCGCACCGGACCGTCCTGCACCTCGACGAGCGGATGCGCGAGCACGTTGGCGTACCAGACCGGGTTCTTCGGGCTGCCGCCGAGCGACGCCACGGCGGCGTAACGGCCGTCGTGTTCGACGCGCATGAGCGGAGCCTTGCGGATCTTGCCGGATTTGGCGCCGAGGGTGCTCAGGACGATCACGGGCATTCCGCGCATGGTGGTGCCCTTGGTGCCGGCTGAGGTCTCGTAGAGTTCGACCTGGTCGCGGACCCACTTCTCGGGGCTGGGCTCGTACTCTCCGTGCAGGGGCATGCTGGCTATCTTTCTCTCGGGGGAAAACGGGGGTGGCGCGGGACGTACCGCGGAATGTAGCGCCAGAGCACGCCGGCTCCCACCAGGCCCACCACTCCCATCACAGCACTGGCCACCGACAGCGACAACAGCGCGATCATGGCGGCGACGGCCAGGGGAGCGGCGGCGCTGCCGAAGTCGGCGGTGAACCGCCAGGCGCCCAGGAACGGGGCCGGGCCGCCGGCCGGCGCCAGGTCGGCGCCCAGGGTCATCAGCAATCCGCTGCCGATACCGTTGGCCACGGACAGGAACATCGCCACGGCGATGAACCACGCCACGTTCTCGGGCAGATCGTGGGTGAACGCGAGGGCGAGCATGCCGACCCCCAGTCCGGTCATCGACGGGATCGCGGTCCACATGCGCCCGAAGCGGTCCATGATCTGGCCGCTGGCATAGAAGAGCGCGAAGTCGATGCCGCCGGCGATGCCGATGATGAGGGCGGTGTCGGGTTCGTTGATGCCGATGCTGACCGCCCAGAGCGGCAGCAGCACCGTGCGGGTGGCCCGCATCGCACCGACCAGCCCCGCGCCGGTGCCCAGCCGCAGCAGCACGCCCCGGTAGCGCCAGATGGTGCTGAACAGTCCCGCGGTCTCCGCGACGGCGACGGGAGCAGGCTTCGCGAAGGTAATCGTCGGATCCGGCAGCAGCATCAGCACGACGGCGGCGGCCACGCAACAGACGATGAACACCCAGAAGACGGCGGTGGTGCTGCCGGTGAGGTGGATGACCCCGGCGGCCAGGAACGGTCCGACGAACCAACCGGCGCGGAAGACGCCGCCGAGGGTCGACAGCGCCCTGGCCCGGTAGGCCACGGGCACGTAGCTGGTCATGAAGGCATGGCGGGCCAGAGCGAACACGGCCGTGGCCAGGCCGATCAGGAAGATGCCCACCAGCAGCACGACCGGGTTGGGGGCGACGATGCAGACCAGCACGGCGATGATCGCCAGCAGCGACGCCCCGATCATCGAGTTGCGTTCGCCGATGCGGGACACTATCGCGCCGCTGGGGATGTCGCCGACGAGTTCACCGACCATGACCATGGCCGCGATGAAACCGGCGAAGGCCAGCGACGCGCCGAGGCCGTCCGCCACCAGGGGGATGAGCGGGATCATCGCACCCTCGCCGATGGAGAAGAGCAGCGTGGGTAGAAACGCGGCCAGAGCCACTCCCCGGAGGCTGAAGGGGCGCTCGGTGCTCATCCGTTCGATGTTACCTCTCGCCCGGTAGGCTGGATTCCACAATGATTGAGCTGGATTTCTCTGAGCAGATCGCCGCGCTGCGGGCCACGTTTGACGACATCCGGTCGGTGATCGACATCGACAGGCTGAAGCTGGACATTGCCGAGTTGAGCGACCAGGCGGGTGCCCCCGACCTGTGGAACGACTCCGAGCACGCCCAAAAGGTGACCAGCGAGCTCAGCCACCGCCAGAGCGAGCTCAAACGCATCGACAGCATCGAGTCCCGCCTCGACGACCTCGAGGTGCTCGTGGAGCTGGCCAACGCCGAGGGCGACCAGGAATCGGCCGATGAGGCCACGGCCGAACTACGCAGCGTGCAGAAGGTCCTCGGCGACCTCGAGGTGCACACCCTGCTCAACGGTGAGTTCGACCCCAACCCTGCCGTGATCACCATCCGGGCCGGGGCCGGTGGCGTGGACGCCGCCGACTTCGCCGAGATGCTGTTGCGCATGTACCTGCGGTGGGCCGAGCAGCACGATTACACCACCAACGTTCTCGACGTGAGCTACGCCGAAGAGGCCGGCATCAAGTCCGCCACGTTCGAGGTGAACGCGCCGTACGCGTTCGGCACCCTCAGCGTCGAAGCCGGCACGCACCGGCTGGTCCGGATGAGCCCGTTCAACTCCGCGGGCAAGCGCCAGACCTCCTTCGCCGCCGTCGAGGTGGTCCCGCTGATCGCCCAGGCCGAGGCCGTGGAGATTCCCGACAACGACATCCGCGTCGATGTGTTCCGCTCCAGCGGCCCCGGCGGGCAGTCGGTGAACACCACAGACTCCGCCGTGCGCATCACCCACCTGCCCACCGGACTGGTGGTGAGCTGCCAGAACGAAAAGAGCCAGATCCAGAACCGCGCGGCGGCGATGCGGGTGCTGGCGTCCAGGCTGTTGTTGCTGCAGCGTGAGCAGGAGGCGGCCACCAAGAAGGAGTTCGCCGGAATCATCACCGCGAGCTGGGGTGACCAGATGCGCAGCTACGTGCTCGCGCCGTATCAAATGGTCAAGGACCTGCGCACCGAGTACGAGGTCAACAACCCGTCCAACGTGTTCGACGGTGACCTGGACGGATTCATCGCCGCCGGCATCCGCTGGCGCAAGACCCCCACCGACTAGGCGTGTCAACCTTTGGACTTGCTGCTTGAGGCATGTCGCAAGTAGGTAAATCCCGGATGGCTGCCTAGGCTCGAAACGCCATGATCCGATTTGATCACATCACCAAGAAATATCCCGGTACGAACCGACCGGCCCTGAACTCAATCGACGTCGAAATTCTTCGCGGCGAGTTTGTCTTCCTGGTCGGGGCTTCGGGCTCGGGAAAGTCGAGCTGCCTTCGCCTGATGTTGAAGGAGGAGAAGCCGTCCAGCGGAAGCATTCACGTGCTCGGCCAGGATTTGCGCTCCATCTCCAACCGCAAGGTGCCCTACTTCCGTCGCAACCTCGGGGTGGTCTTCCAGGACTTCCGTCTGCTGCCGAACAAGACCGTCTACGACAACGTCGCGTTCAGCCTGCAGGTCATCGGTAAGTCCCGTGGGTACATCCAGGAAGCCGTGCCCGACACCCTGCAGATGGTGGGCCTGGCTGAGAAGGCGCAGCGTCTGCCACACGAACTCTCCGGTGGTGAGCAGCAGCGCGTGGCCATCGCCCGAGCGATCGTGAACAAACCACAGATCGTTCTCGCCGACGAACCGACCGGAAACCTCGACCCCACCACCAGTGCGGAGATCATGTCGCTGCTGGCCCGGATCAACGCCGGCGGCACCACCGTGATCATGGCCACGCACGAGGCCGGCATCGTCGACAAGATGAAGCGCCGCGTGATCGAACTCTCCGCGGGCCAGATCGTGCGCGACGAGCGTCAGGGCGGCTACGCCACGGCGGCCATCCCGATGGTGCTGCCCCCCGGCGAGCGGGCCGCGTCGAGGTCCTCGCGGATGCCGGCCACGGGCTCCGCCCCGGCCACGCCGCTGACCCACCCCGCGCCGGAGGTGCTGCCCCAGGAGGTGGCATCGGCCGAGGTCGAGGCCGCCGCGGTTGCGGTGAGCACCGGGCTGCCGGTAGAGCCGACGCCCGAACCGGCACCGGCGATCGAACGGGCCGAGCCCCTGTCGGTCGTGGCTTCCACCCCATTGGTCCCTGTCGTGGCGCCCATCCCGCCGGTTCCGGTCATGGCCGAGCAGCCCGCAGCGGTTGACCGTCAGACGGAAACCCCTGAGCCGGAACCCGACCAGCAGGCCGCCGCGCCGCCGGTCGAGCAGCCGACCTCCACGATGTCCAGGCCGGTGCTCCCGGTCACCCAACACGACGAACCAGAACAGCTCACCCTGGCCGAGAAGCTCGGCCTGCGGGCTCCGGGCGAAAAGGCCGATCCCACCAGTGAGCAGAACGTAGGACCCACCCGATGAGACTCGGACTTGTGCTTTCCGAAGCATCCAACGGCCTGCGCCGCAACGCCTCCATGGTCGTCTCGGTCGTGCTGGTCACCTTCATCTCGCTCACCTTCGTGGGCGCGGCGATCCTGATGCAGATGCAGATCGGCCAGATGAAGAACTTCTGGTACGACCGCGCACAGGTGGGCATTTACATGTGCACCGCCATCTCGCCGGGGGAGACCTGCACCGCAGGCGAAGCCTCCCAGGAGCAGATCGACTCGGTGCAGGCGCAGCTGGAGTCCCCGACCCTGGCAACCTTCATCGACAAGTACTACTTCGAGACGCACGAGCAGGCGTTCGAGAACTTCAAAACGCAGTTCGCGGGCAACCCCGTGGCCGACTACGTGACAGCCGAACAGCTCAACCAGACCTTCTGGGTCAACCTCAACAACCCCGAGGACTCCGAAGTGCTGGTCGAGAGCCTGTCCGGCGTCGCCGGGGTCGAGAATGTCGCCGATCAACGCAAGTACCTCGATCAGATTTTCTCGGTGCTGAACGTGGCCAGCTATACAGCCATCGGCATCGCATCGTTGATGCTCGTGGCGGCGGCCCTGCTGATTGCCACGACCATCCGGCTGTCGGCGTTCTCCAGGCGCAAGGAGTTGGGCATCATGCGACTGGTGGGTGCGTCGAACCGATTCATCCAAACGCCGTTCATCCTCGAGGGTGTCTTCGCGGCGCTGCTGGGTTCACTGCTGGCCGGTGGGGCGATCGTGGCGATCGTGCACTACTTCGTGCAGGGCTACCTGGGTGCCAGTCTCACTGGCTTCGCCCTGGTCGGCCTCGATGACGCGTTCACCGTGGTGCCGATCCTGCTGGTGCTCGGTGCGGCGCTGGCCGCGGCGTCGGCCAACTTCGCGATCACCCGCTATCTGAAGGTCTGATCAGATCCACTAGACTGATGGGCTGCCCGGCGGATGCCTGGCCGCTTCACTGAACCGATCGAGGAGAATGCCGTGCCCAGGGAAAAAGGCGAGAAGGTCGTCGCGACCAATCGCAAGGCGCGCCACGACTACCTCATCGAGGATACGTACGAGGCCGGAATGGTGCTCAGCGGCACCGAGGTAAAGTCCCTCCGCGCCGGACGGGCGTCCCTCGTCGACGGCTACGCGTTCATCGAGTCCGGGGAGGCCTGGCTGGATGCCGTGCACATTCCGGAGTACACCGCCGGCACCTGGACGAACCACCCGCCCCGTCGCAAGCGCAAGCTGCTGCTGCACAAGGCGGAGATCGTCAAGATCAGCCACAAGACCAAAGAGGGCGGCTACACCCTGATTCCGCTGAAGATCTACTTCAGCGACGGCAAGGCCAAGGTCGAGATCGCGGTGGCCAAGGGTAAGAAGGAATACGACAAGCGGCAGACCCTGCGCGAACGCCAGGACAAGCGCGAGTCCGACCGAGCCATCTCCGCCCGCCGCAACCTCGGCGACTAGCCAGACCCGCCCCGCCCCGAGTCGCCCGCTCAATCTGGCCGCTACTCGTCTTGTGGTCGGGTCTTCGGGTCGTGCGCCCGGTGTTTTCCGGGTGTGCGCCATGTCCCGGACGGGTCGATCCAGTGCGGGGCCTTCATGGTGTACCTCGGTCCACTGGGGTGGGCAGTCGCAGCCCGGGATGATGCAGCCGCCGTCTCGGGCGGTGATCATTTTGCGTTGCATCGGGGAGAAACAACGGGCTTTGGAGCCCAGGCCCAGGCCGAGGACGGCACCGGCCCTGCCGAAGAAGACGGGCTGGAAGCCGCCGTTGTCGATCATCTGCGTAATGGTCTTCATCGAGACCGGCCCGTCGACGCCGTCGATCCAACCGACGCCGGCGTCCTTGAGGAGGTCGGCCGCGTTCACATGCACCATCACCGTCGGTGGCATGCCGCCCATGGTCGGGGTGCGGGGGTCTTGGGCGACCTGCACCAGGATGCCGCGGAGAATATCGGCGCGCTTCTCCCCGCCGGTGCGTTCGTCGATCAGCTCGCCGGGCACGAGTTCGCCGGCTTCGATGTGTTGCTGTTCCTGTGCGGACGGGAACCGTGGTGCGGAGCGGGCGGATTGGAAGGTGTTGAACAGGTTCTGGATGACACCCTTGAGGACCGGGGTCACGCCGCCACGCAGCGGGTAGAGGCCCCGGGTGAGCTCGCCGAAGGATATGGTGGATTTCGCTTCAACCGCGGTCGCGTTCGGGGCGGCCCCGTCGGGGGTTAGTAGCGCCTGCATCCGTGCCGCCAGGGACCGCAGATCATCGGCCGGATAGGTGAACCCCTCCGAATCGCCACGCCGCAGAATCGGACCGGTGCACCGGATGTCGCTGTCGCCGGGGCCGCGGGTGCGATCGAAGACCGACCCTGTCGCCCGCTCGACGAGGCCGAGCTCGGCGGATTCGACGTCGGCCTGGTCGGCATCGAAGCGGCCGTGCACCTTATAGTCGGCCAGCCCCTTCACGATCGTCTCCGCCGCATCGATCCCCAATTCCCCGGCGCGCATCGCGGCCGCCACCGCGGGGAACTCCGGCTCCAGCACCTGGCCGGCCAGCATCCTCTGGGCCACCTTCTCACCCAGCGCCAGGCGCCGTTTCATCTCCTGCCGAGACGCCAAGGTGAGGCGGGTGAGCAGGTCGCTTTGATGCGACGCCCCCAACCGCCACGCCATCGAATCCCGGCCCAACCCGGGGCGGGACCGGTATCCGACAACGGTCGCCGCGCCAACCCGGGCCGCGTCCACGGGCCGGCCGGCATTCTCGACCGTCTGGGTGAACGCCACCACCTCCGCGTCACTGAGCGAGTCGAGGTCGGTCGACTCCAGAACGGCCTGCACCATCTCCGCGGCATCCGCGAGGACCCGGAGCTTTTCACCGAAGGCGCCGGTGAACGCGCGCTGCACCCCCGGGATCGCCGACGGATCCCGCCACTCCGGCTTGCCCTCACCGCCGAACTGAGTGTCGGCGGTGCCGCTCACGCTGCCGGCATCCGGTGCCGGCCCGGTCAGGCCGGTGTTCCAGTCGTGGAGATTGGAACCGGTGGGAGAAGTTCCCGTCGGTGCGGGGGAGCCTGGAGCCAGCTCGTCGTCCATACGCCCATTATCTCATAAATCGTAGAAGTATGCGAGAATTTGTCATGAATCTGTAGGCCAGGTATAGGAAACATTTTCGCTAGACGGCGCGTTGTCGATGACGGCATGCGGCATCCGTCGCTACCGGGGTGGCGCGAAAGTGTTGTATCCTGAAAGGCCGTGGTGGTGAGCTGCAATGTTCGCCACTGCGGTTCTGGAAACAGGATTGGTAACTCAACAGCGTGTGACAACAACCGCGTTCTGCGCAACTCATTCGAGTCGGCAGCACGTGAACATGGGGATGATCGGTTTCGACATTGCCTGCGTAACTGTGAGAAGCGGGTCGAGGATGCAGGGTTATCTCGTAAACGATCTCTGCAAAACAATAAGTGCCAATTCAAACCGCACTGTCTCGCGTTCCGCTTTCGCCCTCGCGGCCTAAGTAGAACCACATTGAGACCGTCAGACCGGGAATGCTCTCTACTCGGATCCTGACGTCATTTAGAGAGATTGCTCCTATCCTGAGCCTCGGGGTATAGGGGGACTCAAACGAGGGCTGGGCTCGTCGGATCAGCTGCCAGTGGCAAGTTCCGGAGCCGAGTAGAACGCCTTCACTGGATACACCCGTAGAAGAAACATGACCACAGCAATGGACCGGGGTTCAATTCCCCGCATCTCCACCATTGGGTTGTTGCCACACGCTGTTGACCACCAACATGCAAAACGCCACCTCTCGAGGTGGCGTTTTGTGTATTCAGGAGCGGCCGGCCCGACGTGGTCAGTCGACCAGGAAGGGCTGATGCCGATACCCGTCCATTTCGAGAATGAGTGCGGACGATTCCGGTACCTCGACGAAGGCGCCGGGCAGGTCGTTGAGCGGCTCGGACACCACGACCTTCGCATGATCACCGAAGGCGGCCAGCCGCTCCTGGTCGGGGTACATCTGGCGGAGCGTGCGGATGTCCGCCGAATGAAACAACGTGCGCGTGCGTCCCTGGGTCGAGTAACGGAAGGCCCACAAGGTGGTGCCGTCGGAGACGGCGACGGTGCCCTGCCAGGGAAAACGCACATCGTGATCGTGGCCGACAGACTCGACGGTGCGAATGGCGCGCCCGATGGCATCGATAGGGTCATCACGGAGCCCGTAGGTCAGCGCGAGGTGAAAGAGCACCTCTGAGTCCGTCGTGCCGAGCACGTTCGGGTACAGCGACGGGTCGATCGCCAACGTCAGGTCGCGCCTGAGCTCGCGCCACCCCGCAATGGCGCCGTTGTGCATGAACATCCAGTTCTGATAGCGATACGGATGGCAGTTCGTCTGCTGGATCGGCGGTGCGGTTGCCGCGCGAACATGGGTGAAGAAGAGCGGGCTGGTGAGAGCCCTGGTGAGCTCGCTCAGGTTCGCGTCGTTCCACGCGGGTTCGATGCTGTGGAACAGCGCCGGTGCGGTGCCCTTCGGGGCTCCCGTGGGGTACCAGCCGAAGCCGAAGCCATCCCCGTTCACCGTCTCGGCCCCGAGCGGGGAGTTCAGCGATTGCGCGACTATCGAGTGCTTAGCGTCGAGCACGATCATTGAGGGTTGCAGGGGTTCCCCGAGGTACGCCAGCCATCTGCACATCCGTCCATCTCCCATCCGGCACCGCCGCGGTGGCGCGCACGCGACCATTGTGCACCCGTCCACCGAGGGCGGTCCGGTTCCCCCAACAGGGTGATGCAAGACCCTTGACCGCCATCCGGCTACAGGTCACACTCGTCGCAGACGGTTCACACTGTCGTGATCCGACGGCGACGGAAGAGGTCAACGTGGCTACGTTTGGCATCGAAGAGGAGTTCCAATTCCTCGATCCTGACACCCTGTTCCCCGTGGATGTGGGCGCCCAGGCCTTCGAGCACCTGTCGACGATGCCCGAATGGCAGGGCGTGACGCACCGGGAGTTCCTGGCCTCCCAGATCGAGCACGCTTCGGCGGTGTTCGAAGAGATGGACGACGCTCACACGGCCATGACGGGCTTTCGACGCGCGGTCGCCGACCAGGCGGCCGAACTCGGTGTGATCGTGGCGAGTGTCGGCACCCCGCCCGACACGACGGCGTTCCCCACGATCACCGACACCGAGCGCTACCAACGAATCGTGCGCACCATGGACGCCGTGATCGCCGACCATCAGGTGAGCGGTCTGCACGTGCACGTCGGCATCCCAAGCCGGGAGGCCGGGGTGATCGTCCTGAATGCGGTGCGGCCCTGGTTGCCGCTCTTCACGGCCATCGCCGCGAACTCGCCGCTGTGGCGGGGGCAGGACACCGGGCATGACAGCTGGCGCACGGTGTTGCTGCGCCGGTGGACGACTTCGGGCTGCCCGCCGGCCTTCCTCGACGCCGCGGACTACGACCGACGCATCGCACGACTGCTGGGCATTGGCGGCACCGTCGACCTGGGTGTGATCATGTGGGATGTACGGCTCTCGGAGCACCTGCCCACGATCGAGTTCCGGGTGGCAGACGCACAGCTCGATGCGCAGACCACGCTGTTCATCACCGCGTTGTGCCGGGCGTTCGTGGCACATTCACTCGGGGTGCCGGCCGCGCAGGCCGCCGCCGCGAGTGCATCCGCCCAGATGCCCTCCGAACTCCTCTCCGCTGCCCTGCTGCACTCGGCCCATCACGGGATGGACCGGCAGGTCTTCGATCCGCTGCGCGGCGGGCTGGCCCCGGCTCACGGCTGCCTCCGCCGATTCGTGCGGATGCTCGAGCCCGAGCTCGTAGAACTGGGCGACGTCGAACTGGTGCGAGAGGCGGTGGCCCGGCTCAGAGTCGACGGCACCGGTGCGGCACAGCAGCGTGCCGCCTTCAGCCGGGGCGGCCGGCCCGAGCTGCGCCGGCTGCTCACCAGGACGTTGACCCCGGCTCGGCGCGCCGAGAGGGTGACGGTGGCCGCTGGAGCGATCCTCGGCTGAGGACGCTCGCCATGGTCAGACGGCGGGGTGTGGGTGCAGCCGCAGGCCGGCGGAGGTGCCGATCGCCTCGCGCTGACCGCCGGAGTGCACGATCTCGGTGCCGTGCACGGTGAGCTGGCTTGCGTGCGCGCGCAGCGCATCCGTCACCACCGCGAGGTGCTGGGGCAGATCGATCCATTCTTCGTCACCCGCGGGTGCCTCGAGGACCTCGGCGAAGGCGGTGCCGGTGGCCGTGGTCGCGGCGCGGGCGGCATCGTGGGCGCGCACGTGGTCGGGATGCCCGTAACCGCCGCCGTCGTCGTAACTGATCACCAGGGACGGCCGCAGCCGCACAATCAGGGCCGCGATGTCGGCCGTGACCTCGGCCAGCGGCGCCACCGAGAGGGCGTCGTCGGCGGCGTCGTCCGCCGGCCCGGCCAGGCCGGGCCGAATCCAGACCATGCCGGAGTCGCGGTAGCGGCGGGGCTCGAGGCCGTCGACCCTGGCGGGCGGCTCACCGAGCCAGAACCGTTCGGTGATGCCCAGGATGCCGGTGGCCCGTTCGAGCTCCAGTTCCCGTTCGCGCGCCAGCTCCTCGGTGCCGGCCAGGGCCGTGAG
This sequence comes from Cryobacterium sp. TMT4-31, assembly GCF_004403385.1. Classification (NCBI taxonomy): domain Bacteria; kingdom Bacillati; phylum Actinomycetota; class Actinomycetes; order Micrococcales; family Microbacteriaceae; genus Cryobacterium; species Cryobacterium sp. TMT4-31. The sequence continues at coordinate 9,970 of NZ_SOGI01000066.1, read as the reverse complement.
CGGACCGTCGACGACCTCGCCGCGTTCGCCCCGTGAGCAGGTGAGCAGGAACACCCGGCTGCCCCTGGCGACGAACTCGGCGATGAGTGCGCCGGTGGAGATGGTCTCGTCGTCGGGGTGGGCGTGCACGAACAGCACCGACCGCTGGCCGTCGAGCAGGCTCACGCGCAGACCGATACCGGCAGCAGGGCGCAGTAAACGTCGAGCAGGGACGCGGCGGAGCGCGACCAGTCGAAGGTCTCGGCGCGCGCGCGGGCCGCCAGCGACAGGCGCCGCGCCAGGGCGGGGTCCGCGAGCACGTCGGTGAGCGCATCCGCCCAGACCTGCGGGTCGCGCGACTCGATGAGCAGACCGGTGTCGCCGTCGAGCACAGCTTCGCGCAGTCCGCCCGTGCCCTGGGCGACGACGGGAACACCGCTGGCCGCGGCCTCCAGGGCCACCAGGCCGAAGGTCTCGGAGTGTGAGGGAACCAGCACCACCCGGGCGCCGCGGAGCAGGGCCGCCAGGTCGACGCGGGACCGCGGACCGACGAAGCGCACCCCGTTCTCAATGCCGTGCCGGGCCGCGAGCCGGTTCAGCTCATCGATGTAGCCGTCGTAGTCGGCCGAGGCGTCACCCGCGATCACGAGCTCCGGCCTCAGGTGAGCCGGCACGGCGGCGATGGCCTCGATGGCCAGGTCGAGGCCCTTGAGCGGCTGGAGGCGCCCGGCGACCACCGCGTAGCCGCGGTCCGATGGCGTGGCCCGGTCCGCTCCGGCTGCTGCGGGCGCGACGGGATGGAAAAGGGACCCGTCCACGCCGGGTGGGACTATCGCGATGCGGTTCATCGACCCGCCGAGCCGACGCACGACGGTGTCGGCCTCGGCGGCGCTCACGGCCACGATCAGGTCCGATTCCCGGGCCAGCCAGGCTTCGCCGGCCATCCGCCCGCCGGATTCGGGCCGCTCGCCCGCCGACAGCGGGGTGGCCTCGTCGGCCGCGATGGAGTGGAAGCTCTGTACGTGCGGCACGCCCAGCTCGCGGGCCAGTGGCAGCATCGCCATGCCGGAGAACCAGTGATGCGAGTGGATGACGTCCCACGGACCCAGCGCGGCGGCCTGCGCACGGAATTCGTCGATGAACCCCTCGTGGTCGCCCTTGGGCACCGAGCGGAGCGGTCCGGCGTCGAGGTAACGCAGGGTGACGCCGGCGCCCAGGCTCCGGGCGGCGGGCATCTCGGGGGAGGACCGTCGGGTCAGGATCTCCACCTGGTGGCCCAGCGCGGCCATGGCCTCGGCCTGGTGCCGCACCACGACATTCATGCCGCCGGCGTCCCCCGAACCGGGCTCGGCACCGGGGGAGGTGTGCAGGGAAACCAGGGCGATACGCAGGGGATCTGTAACAGGGGACACTACAGAATCTTATGACACCGGCGGATGCGTATGATGAGACCCAGTTGTATGCAATGTACGCCTACGACCGTCCAGTACCAACAACTTCGAGTTGGAGGGTCACGTGCGCGAAGCCCTGCGGTGCGCGATGGTCCCCGTGATGCTGGCATGGCTGGCTACTCTCGAGCGCAAGTTCCGCGGCATCCCGGTGCCGGACGATGCTCCCCAGGCGCACTCGCCGGGAATCGACAGTGACCGTATCCTCATCGTCGGCGGCGGACCGGCCATCGGCTGGGGTGTGCTCAGTCACACCCTCGCACTGCCGGGCGCTCTGGCCAGGGCGCTCACGGCCCGCACCGGTCGCGGCGTGGATGTCGACGTGATCGCCCGGTCGAACATGACGCCGCGCAACGCGCCAGAGCACATCGACTTCGCCAACCTGTGGCGATACGACGCCGTGGTGCTCACCCTCGGCCTGTTCGACGCGGGCCGGCTCACGTCCACACGGGCCTGGCGCCGGGACCTCGCCAGCCTGGTTGAGCAGATCCAGCACTCGAGCTCCCTCGGCACCGAGGTCTTCGTCGCCGGGATCGCCCCGGTGGCGTTGATTCCGGCCTTCAGCGGCCCCTTCGGCGCACTGGCCGGCAGGCACGCGCTGGAGCTCAACGCTGTGAGCGAAGACGTCTGTGCCGCCGTGGACCGGCTGACCTTCGTGAGGCTGCCCGGCACGCCGGTCGCCAGGTCCGGCCGGTTCCGGTCCGCGAGCGACTACGACCTCTGGGCGGAGGTGCTGGCCGAGCCGATGGCCGGCCCGCTGGAGCCCCTGCGACGCACCGATGGGGTGCCGGCACCCGAGGTACAGGGCCGCACGCCCGAGGAGATCGAGCAGGCCAGGCACCGGGCGCTGATGGCGTTGAACCTGCTCGACACCGCACCGGAGGCGCGGTTCGACCGGATTGTTGCGCTGGCCCGCTCGTCGCTGGGCACCAGCGCGGCCGCGTTCACGGTGATCGACGGTGACAGGCAATGGCACAAGGCGACGGTGGGCCTCGCGGTGTTCGACATTCCACGGAGCGAGTCGTTCTGCACCGTCACGGTGCTCGAGTCGGCGGCTCTGGTTGTTCCCGATGCGCGGCTTGACCCGAGATTCCGGGACAATCCTCTGGTCGTCTCCGGTCCCCGGTTGCGCTTTTACGCCGGTTTCCCGATCGAATCACCCTCGGGCGAACGCATCGGCGCGCTCTGCGTATACGACCAGAACCCCCGCTCCCAGGAGGACGTTGACCTGGTGTTGTTGCGCGAGTTGGCGCTGTTGCTGCAGTACGAGCTCTGGCAGTCGGCCGGCGCCGTCGACCGAGCCGACACCGCGGGGCCGTAGGTCCGGGCTCTTGGCGCCGTCTGCCCAGTGGGGTCGGCTCAGCGAACCGGTGGGGCGATGGCGTCCAGCGCCGGCTGGTGCAGCAGGCCGTTGGTGGCCAGGGCGCTGCCGTGCCACGGGCCGGCCGCGCCATCGGCCGAGGTGAACACGCCACCGGCCTCCTGCACGATGGGCACGAGGGCCGCCATGTCGTACGGCTGCAGGTCGAATTCGCCGGCGATGTCAAGGTGTCCCTCGGCGAGCAGCATGTATGACCACATGTCGCCGTAGGCCCTGGTGCGCCAGACCTGCCGGGTCAGCGCCACGAGCCCGTCGAGCCGGCCGGCCGTATCCCACTGCTGGATACTGCCGTAGCTGAGGGACGCGTCCGCGAGGGTCTCGACGCCGGAGACGTGCAGACGGGTGGGCGCGGCCTCGGGACGGCGGGCATCGGTCGCCCAGGCTCCGCCGCCGGTCGCGGCCCACCACCGTTTACCCAGGGCGGGGGAGCTGACCACACCGAGCACCGGAACCCCGTCGATCGCGAGGGCGATCAGGGTGCCCCAGATGCTGATGCCCCGCAAAAAGCCGGCGGTGCCGTCGATCGGGTCGATGATCCACTGCCGGGTCGTCGACCCCGCCGTGCCGAATTCCTCACCGAGGATTCCGTCGCCGGGGCGCCGCTCGGCCAGGAGAGCACGGATGGCGCGCTCGACCGCCTGGTCGGCATCGGTCACCGGGGTGCGGTCCGGCTTGGTGGTGACAACAAGGTCGAGGGCTTCGAATCGGGCCATCGAGATCGCGTCGGCCGCATCGGCCAGCTCGAGGGCCAGCGTGAGATCATCGGCGAGGGTGGGCGGCAGGGTCTCGGTCACGCTCCCCAGAATAGTGACTGGGGCGCGACACGCCGATGTCAGCTCTCGATTGGCGCGAGCGCCGAAACTGATGGTAATGTCTCATGTCGGCGGGGATGCCCCGCCTGAACGATATGCACAAGAATACGCACCTCTAGCTCAATTGGCAGAGCAGCTGACTCTTAATCAGCGGGTTCCCGGTTCAAGTCCGGGGGGGTGCACCACACGAAAGACAAGCCCGGCCGCGAGTGTGCGGCCGGGCTTTTCTGTACCCTCAAACGACCGCTTAAGCTGTGAGCGGGCTGTGTGTGACGGGAGCGCCGGAACAGGCCGTTACGCCGACACGTTGTGCCCAGGGAATGTCCACGACACGAGGAGAGACACTATGAGCACAACCACTGAGAAGGCGACACTGGCCGGCGGCTGTTTCTGGGGCGTCGAGGAACTGGTGCGGAAGCGCGAGGGCGTTCTCTCCACCCGGGTGGGCTACACCGGCGGCGACACCCCGAACGCCACCTACCGCAACCACGGCGACCACGCCGAGGCGATCGAGATCACCTTCGACCCCGAGCGCACCAGCTTCCGGGAACTGCTGGAGTTCTTCTTCCAGATCCACGACCCGTCGACGAAGGACCGCCAGGGCAACGACCGTGGCCGCAGCTACCGTTCGGCGATCTTCTTCGCGGATGCCGAGCAGGAGCGCGTCGCCCGCGACACCATCGCGGATGTCGACGCATCCGGTATCTGGCCGGGCCCCGTCGTGACCGAGGTGGAACCTGTCGGCGACTTCTGGTTGGCCGAGCCCGAGCACCAGGACTACCTGCAGAACTACCCCAACGGCTACACCTGCCACTTCGTGCGGCCGGGCTGGGTCCTGCCGCGCCGTGAGCAGACCGCCAGCTAACCAGCCCCCGGCGCGCGGCGCGGTCGTGCTCGCCCTGCCGTTCGCGGGCCGGTGGCTGGCGGGCAACAGCCCGGCCCGACGCGTGCCGAGCCATGGCACCGACCTGCTCGGCGAGCGCTACGCGATCGACTTCACCGGGGTGGATGATCGCGGGCGCACGGCAGCCAGCCGCGACTGGGGCACCTACGTCGGCACAGAACCACCGGAGCGGTTCTTCGCCTACGGGCGGGCGATCCTGGCACCGGCCGCCGGCGTCGTCGTCGAGGCGTTCGACGGCGAGGTCGACCACCCCGCCCGGCGATCTCAGCTGGCGCTCGTGCCATACGCCCTGGGCCAGGTGGCGCGGCTCCGGGCCGGAGTGGGAGCCATCGCGGGCAATCACATCGTCATCGAACTCGTCGGGGGTGCCGGGTTTCTGGCTCTCGTGCATCTGCGAGCCGGTTCCATTCGCGTTCGTCCGGGAGACACCGTAAACCCGGGGCAACCTCTGGCCGAATGCGGGAATTCCGGCAACTCGACCCAGCCGCACCTGCATCTGCAGGTGATGGACAGCCCGGACCTGTCTATCGCGCGAGGCCTGCCACTGGCGTTTCGGCGCTACCGGGAGTGGCCGGCCGGCGCGAAGCATCCAGTACTTCGGGACGTCGGTATCCCTGGCGAGGGCGCCACCGTCGAGCCCCTGCCGTCATAGTGGAGGCCTCGAGTTGGGCATCGACGGACTCGGCGTCCAGGCTCAACGCGTGGTGTCCGGGCACCCACCGGCTGAACACTTTTTGCCTCGGCGGGCATTGACAGCCGCCGACCCCCGGGCAATCGTGGACCCTTCACAGGGTCTTTCCGCCCGCCGGTGGGTTTCGCCGCTCGCGAGGGCTCCAGCGTCGTCCACAGAGGAGCCGCCACCATGGCAGATAAAGCGACCGCGAAGAAAGCGCCCGTCAAGAAAGCGCCTGCGAAGAAAGCGCCCGTCAAGAAAGCGCCCGTCAAGGCAGCGCTCGCGAAGAAACCGACCGCGAAGAATGCGCCCGTCAGGAAAGCGACCGCTAAGACAGCGCCCGCCAAGAAAGCGCCCGCGAAGAAGGCCCCCGCCAAGAAGCTGTCCACCACGCGGTCGAGCACCGAGCGCCGGACCAGCGCGCCCCACATCGTCGAGCACCCGACCGTGGTCGCGCGCGCCGCTCGAGGCAAGGCGGCGAGAGCCGAGACCCCCCGCGCCAGCCACAACGGGTGGGAGCCGGCCGCCGACCGCCCCGACCCCGTCGCTCTGATCGAGGAGCAGAATCGCACCCGGGTGCCCGATCTGGTGCCGGTGCGGCACGGGCGGATGATGGTCTCGCCGTTCACCTTCTACCGCGGCGCCGCCAAGATCATGGCGACCGACCTCAAAGACACCCCGCGCGCCGGACTCATAGTCCAGCTCTGCGGTGACGCCCATCTCTCCAACTTCGGCGTGTTCGCGTCGCCGGAGCGCAACCTGCTCTTCGACCTCAACGACTTCGATGAGACCCTGCCCGGTCCCTTCGAATACGACGTGCTGCGCATGACGGCGAGCTTCACGATCGCGGCCCGCAACAACGGGTTCAGTGCCGCGGACATCCGGAGCGTGACGCTGGAAGCCGTGCGCTCCTATCGGGAGGGGATGGCTCAGTTCGCCGCGATGCGCACCATGGACATCTGGTATGCCCGGATGACCGAGCAGGAGATGCTCAAGGCCATGGACATGGCCAGGGCCACCCAGAAGGACAAGGCGGCGCGAAAGGCGGCCAAGGGGCTGGAGAAGACCGCGCTGAAGAACGCTGCGAAGGCACGCTCCCGCGACAGCATGCAGGCTCTGTCCAAGCTTGCCGAGCTCGTCGACGGCCAGTACCGGATCATCAGCCAACCGCCGATCGTCATTCCGGTCCGCGACCTCGCGGAGTCCCTCGGCCTGTCGTCCGACGATGTGCAGGCGGCGGTCCTGGAACAGCTGAGGTCGTACCGCGAGAGCCTGCAGGACGACAGGCGCCGGCTGCTCGAACGCTTCGAGGTGGTGGATGTGGCTCACAAGGTGGTGGGTGTCGGCAGCGTCGGCAACCGGGCGTTCATCGCCCTGCTGCAGGGCCGCGACGAGCAGGACCCGTTGTTCCTGCAGGTGAAGGAGGCCACGGCATCCGTGCTCGAGGACCACCTGCCCAAGAGCGTCTACGAGCAGCCGGGGGAGCGGGTGGTGCAGGGGCAGCGGATGATGCAGGCCGCCAGCGACATCTTCCTGGGCTGGACCAAGGGAGTGCAGGCCGACCGGTACCTGTACTGGCGTCAGCTGCGTGACATGAAGGGCTCGGCGATCGTGGAGGCGATGGTGCCGATGGGGATGACGTTCTACGCGCACGCCTGCGGCTGGACCCTGGCCCGGGCCCACGCCAGGTCGGGCGACCCCGTCGCGATCGCGGCGTACCTCGGAAAGAGCGACACGTTCGACCGCGCGGTCACCGACTTCTCCAACCGGTATGCCGACCAGAACGAGAAGGACTACGAGGCCTTCCTCGAGGCCGTGCACACCGGCTGGCTGGAGGCCCGGGAGGGCGTCTGAGCCGCCTCCGCGGCTGCAACTGTTGCCGGCGGACAAATGGTCCCGGTGCGCCGGCCGAACGTGTCCGGAACGGGAACAGTGCGGCGGGACGCCGCGCGGCTAGACGAAGCGCTCGAGCACCGTGCCCTCGCGCATCCGCTCGACGCGCTTCACGTGCTTGGCGATGTCGCGCACCCCGCGATACACCGCGAGTTCGGCAACATCCACCACCTTGGTCGAGGCGTGTGACCGGGTCGGATGCGCGAATTCCTCGATCGACTGGAAGCTGTCCCGCCCGCGCGGCTCGGCGCTGAATCGCTGCGCGAAGCCGGTGTTCACGCTGGTGAGCTCGATGTCGGCCTCGTGCGCGGTGATCAGGCGGCGGGTGTCCACCGTGATCACGGTGTGGGCGTCGTCCCGGTAGGAGCGCGCGGCGAGCAGCTCGTTCAGCCGCGGCTTCTGCAGGAAGAAGAACACCCGGTCGTTGAGCATCGTGTACCACTCGCTGGGGGAGAGGTCCTCCAGCGCGGCCGCCAGCGATGACTCGTGAATCGCCTTCTGGTGCCGGATGACGGCGGTGCCGTAGTCCGGATGTTCCAACTCCAGCGACTCACCACGCCGCTTGGTGAGGATCGCGGCCTGCGGTGCCCCCTGCCGCACGCCCCATCGGGTGACCAGCGCGGCCGTGCTGAGCAGTCCGTGCCGCTCGATCGACGGCCACGACCCATCCGCTGCCACGTGGTACAGCTCGGGGTAGAGGCGGATCAGGTCCTTGGAAAGCACGGGGCAAGCGTACCGCCGCTTAGCCGGCCGACCGGGGTCAGAGGTCGAACGCGAGCCGGGCGCCGAGGGCGAGCATGAGCACAGCGATAGCGCCGTCGAGCACCCGCCAGGCACCGGGGCGCGCGAAGATCGGGCGCAGCAGACGAGCCCCGAAGCCGAGGCCGGTGAACCACAGGATGCTAGCCGTGATGGCGCCGCCGGCCCACCACCAGCGCTCGGCGGGGTCCTGTTGGCTGGCCACGGCGCCGAGGAACACCACGGTGTCCAGGTAAACGTGCGGGTTGAGCCAGGTGAGGGCGAGAACCGTGCCCACGGCGACCCGCATCCCGGTGCTGCCCGAGGATCCGGTCACCAGAAGCGCGCCCGGACGGATGGCCCGCCGCGCCGCCCACAGGCCGTAACCGACCAGGAAAGCGGCCCCGACCAGTCGCACGACCACCATGACCGCCGGCGCCGCCGCCACCAGGGCACCCATTCCCAGCACGCCAGCGAGGACGAGAGCCGCATCGGACAGAGCGGCAATGGCCACCACCGGTGCGATCACCCGGGTGCGGCCCTCGATGCCCAGCCGCAACACGAACGCGTTCTGGGCGCCGATGGCGATGATGAGGGACAGACCCGTGACCAGGCCCAACAGTGCGGGGAGGAGGGTTGTCGCAGGTGTCATGCCTCCCACGCTAGGGAGTCGCAGTGATTCAGTCCAGCTACGTTTTCTTAGGATGCGTAAGCTGGACTTATGCAACGCTTCACCCTCGACCAGCTGGAGACCCTGCGCGCCCTGGTCCAGGACGGCACCTTCGAGAAGGCCGCCCGCCGGCTGCACGTCACGGCGTCGGCGGTCTCGCAGCGGGTCAAGGCCATGGAGCAGTCCTGCGGCCGGGTCCTCGTGCAGCGCACCACCCCCGTCTGTCTCACGGCCGCCGGTGCGGTGGTGCTGCGCTACGCGCGCCAGGTCGAACTCCTGGAGGCCGACACCGAGCGAGCGCTGCGCGAGAACGGGTCCGCCGAACGGTCCGTGCAGATCTCCCTCGCCGTGAACGCGGACAGCCTGGCCACCTGGTTCCTCGGCGCGCTCGCCGGGGTGGCCGACGAACTCGACATCACCTTCGACCTGCACCGCGAAGACCAGGAGCACACGATCTCGCTGCTGCGCTCCGGCGCCGTGATGGCCGCGGTCACCTCCGACCGCGAATCGATCCAGGGCTGTGTCACCGAGCCGCTGGGCCGGATGCGCTACCGTGCAGTCGCCACGCCGGCCTTCGTGGCCCGCTGGCTCGCCCACGGACTCGCCGCGTTGCCGGAGGCGCCCGTGGTCACCTTCGACCGCAACGACGACCTGCAGGACTCCTTCCTGCGGGCGCACGCCGGCGGGCCCGGTGACCCACCCCGGCACGTCATCCCCACCTCCCACGATTTCGCCCGCACAGTGCTGCTGGGCATGGGCTGGGGAGTGCTGCCCGAGCAGCAGTGTCTGGACGAGATCGCCGACGGCCGTCTGGTGGAGCTGGCGGCGGCGCATCCGGTGGACGTGCCGCTCTACTGGCAGCGCTGGAACCTGGCGTCGCCGCTGCTCGACGCGGTTTCGACGGCGGTGCGCGTTCAGGCTGAGCGGACACTGCGGCCGCTCACGGTCTGACTCTCCGAACGGTCCTACAGGTCTGTGTGCGCCAGCGGCAGGCCGCTGAGGCTGGCCCGGATCTCGACGCTCCGAATCTGGTCGAGGGTCACATCGGTCGACGCGGCGAGGTTCTCGGTGCTCGGGCTCGTCGCCGTCCAGGTCGCGAGCACCGTCGCGGTGCCGTCCTGATCGGTCATCACCATGTCGTAGTCCTGGGGCCCGTTGTCCTTCCAGAGCTGATTGAGGTACACGCACGACCAGTCGAACCGGGTGCCCCAGTCGGTGTCGGTGATGGTGAGGGCCGCGGTGAGGGCGTCGTCCTCCACGGGCTCCATGGCAACGACCATCGTCGGGGCCGGGTCGGCGGGTGTGGGCGGCGCGGTGGCGGACGGTGCGGATGAGGGCGGTGCGGCCTCGAGAGTCGCCGGAGTGCCCAGGGTGGCGCCGAGGAACCCGCCGCCCAGGGCGAGGCCGGCAGCGACGGCCGTGCCGGCCACGGCCAGACGCAGCCGGTTGCGCCGCGTGCGGGCGACGGCCGC